>JACMIX010000300.1 GCA_014380935.1 Gloeobacterales cyanobacterium ES-bin-141
CGTACATATCTCAAACAGGCCGCCCCGCAACCAGCCACCCACGCTCAGGCATACTGGTGATGTCGGAGCACCAATATCCGCAAGGAATCGCCCCATGCAGACCACTGAACGCGGCCTACCCGTCACTGTGATTACCGGCTTTCTCGGCAGCGGCAAGACTACCCTCGTCAATCACATCCTGCGCAACAACCAGGGTATCAAGACGGCTGTGATCGTCAACGAATTCGGTGAAATCGGCATCGACAACGAACTTATCCTCTCGACTGAGGAGGATATGGTCGAGCTGGACAACGGCTGTATCTGCTGCACGGTCCGCGACGACTTAGTCGAAGCGACCCTGCGCATCCTCGAGCGCGAGCAAAAAGTCGATTACCTGATCGTCGAGACAACGGGTCTTGCCGACCCCCTACCCGTGGCCCTGACCTTCCTCGGACCGGAACTGCGCGACCTCACCCGTCTGGATGGCATCATCGGTATGGTCGATGCGGAGCACTTCGCCCCCGACCTGTTTACCTCCGAAACCGCTACCAATCAGATTGCCTACTCAGACATCGTCCTGCTCAACAAGGCCGACTGCGTGGATGAAGGGCAACTCGAGCGCCTCGAAAGCCAGATCCGCGAAATCAAAGAAGAAGCGCCCATCCTGCGCACGGTACGCGGGGAAGTGGACCTGCGCTTGATCCTCGATGTCGGTGCCTTTCAGCTTCAGCAGCTCGAACCCGAGGAGCACGGTCACGTGCATGGGCCGGACTGCGGACATGACCACCACGACCACGCGCATCACGACCACGCTCACAATCACATCGAGGCAGAGGGCTTCATCTCGGTCTCGATGCGGGCCGAGGAGCCGCTCCAGGCCAAGAAGTTCGAGCAGTTACTCAAGGAATTGCCGGAGGGTGTCTTCCGGGGCAAGGGCATCTTGTGGCTCGCGGAGAGCCCTGAGAAAGTTATCTTTCATCTGGTAGGTAGCCGGGTCCGCATCGACCACGAGCCCTGGACCGAACCGCCCAAAAATATGGTCGTCTTCATCGGCAAAGACTTCGACCGCGAAGCGCTCAAGGCGCGCTGGGCGGAGTGTCTCGCCCCACGGGCTTGACCCTTTCTTACAATGGGGAGAGTGACGTTCCTGGTACCCCATGACACAGACCACCGCTCTACCCACCTTGATCCCACGCGCAGTTCTGTTTGGCAACCCTGAGAAAGTAGGTCCGCAAGTCTCGCCCGATGGCAAACTGCTTGCTTACCTGGCACCGGACGCAGGGGTGCTCAACGTCTGGGTACGCACCCTGGGCCAGGACGACGACCGCGCCGTTACAGCCGACCGCAAACGCGGTATCCGGGCCTTTTTCTGGCAGGAGGACAGCAACCACGTCCTCTATATCCAGGATCAAGACGGCGATGAGAACTGGCATATCTATCAAACGGGTCTCGCCAGCGGACAGACGCGCGACCTGACGCCCTTCGCGGGGGTACAGGCGCGTATCGTCGCCATCGATCCAAACTTCCCCGACACCATGCTCGTGGGCCTCAATCAACGCGATCCCCAACTCCACGACGTCCACCGTCTCAACCTAAAAGACGGCACGCTCGAGCTTGATACCCAGAACCCCGGCGATGTAGCCGGTTGGACGGCGGACAACCGGTTGCAGGTCCGCATTGCACAGGTTCTCCTCCCCGACGGCGGTACGGAGATTCGTCTGCGCGACGACGCACAATCTGCCTGGAAGACCTTTCAGACCTGGAGCCCGGATGAAACCTTTGGCGGGGTGGCCGGTTTCACCCCGGACGACCGGGGCGTGTGGCTGCTCTCGAGCGTCGATGCCAATGCTGCCCGTCTCGTGCAAGTAGACCTTGCGAGTCAGCAAACCACGGTTGTGGCCGAGGACACTCAGTACGACGTGAGCGGTATCCTCTCCCATCCCAAGCGGCGGACGCTCGAAGCCGTGCGCTTCACTCGGGCACGCAGCGAGTGGACCCTGGTCGATCAAGCGCTCGCACCCGACTTCGAAGCTCTGCGCCAGGTGCGCGACGGTGACTTCAACATCGCGAGCCGCGACCTCGAAGACACGACCTGGATCGTGTCCTACCTGGTGGACAACGGCCCCGTCTATTACTACGCCTACACGCGAGCAACCAGGGAAGCCACACTCCTCTTCAGCAACCGTCCGGCGCTCGAGAACTACGATCTGGCCCGGATGCAGCCTGTCTCATTCGTGGCCCGCGACGGCATGACTATTTATGGCTACTTGACCCTACCGGTCGGTGTCGAGTCCCGAAACCTGCCCACGGTACTGGTAGTCCACGGAGGACCCTGGGCTCGCGATACCTGGGGGCTCGACAGCCAGGCACAGTGGCTTGCCAGCCGCGGCTACGCTGTGTTGCAAATCAACTTCCGCGGCTCCACTGGCTACGGCAAGGCTTACCTGAACGCGGGCGACCGTGAGTGGGCAGGCACGATGCACGACGATTTACTGGACGGCAAAGCCTGGGCCATCGATCAGGGCTACACCGATCCCCAGAAAGTCGCCATCTACGGCGGCAGCTACGGCGGCTACGCGGCGCTGGTGGGTCTTGCCTTTACACCGGATGAGTTCGCCTGCGGAGTCGATATCGTCGGTCCCTCCAACATCATCAGCCTCATCCGCTCCATCCCTCCCTACTGGGTACCGATCAAAGCCTCCTTCGACAAGCGCGTGGGCAAAATTGATACCGAGGAGGACTTCCTCAAGTCGCGTTCGCCCCTATTCAAGGCCGACCAGATCAAATCGCCGCTCCTGATTGCCCAGGGTGCCAATGATCCCCGCGTCAAGCAAGCCGAGAGCGACCAGATTGTCGAGGCAATGCGCAAAAACGACAAGCCGGTCGAGTACCTGGTCTTCGGTGACGAGGGCCACGGCTTTGCACGACCCGAGAACCGGTTGAAGTTCTACGCGGCTGCGGAGGAGTTCTTGAGCAAGTACCTGGGTGGACGGGCCGAACCTGCCGCGCCCGAGGAGTCGGCAGCCGAGTTGCGCCAGTAGGTATCGGCGGACCCGCATTCAGCTCCGGCTCGTAAATTCGGCGAGTTGCCGGAGCTTTTGCCAGGGTGCCCCATCCGCGAGACAGTCGCGGGCGCGGGCGATCCCGGCCTGCCAGGTCTCAACTTGAGCAGCTACCAGCAGGGCCGCGGCGCTATTGAGCAGAACGACATCCTGTTGGGCAACCGTCCCTTTGCCGCGCAGGACCGCGCTTAGAATCTGGCCATTCTCGACGACATCGCCGCCGCGCAGAGCCTCTACGGGTGCCGGGGTCAGACCGAGCGCCTCGGGTGTGACGATGCTCTCATCCGGCTCCCCGCCGTCACTCCGTGCCACCCGCGACGGTCCGGCCAGGGAGCACTCATCGAGGCCACCACTACCGTGTACGACGATCAGGCGTGAGCGGCCCAGCCGGTGCAGGACGCAGGCGAGCTTGCTCACCAGATCCGGATGGTATACACCCAGGACCTGACCGGTTGGGGCGAACGGGTTAATGAGCGGACCGAGCAGGTTGAAAACCGTGCGCACCCCCAGTTCTCGGCGAACCGGGGCAAGTGCGGCCATGGCCGGGTGCCAGCCGGGTGCAAATAGAAACGTTACCCCGACCTCACCCAGGGCAGCACGGGTCCGCTCGGCACCGGGGTTGAGATTGATCCCCAGATGTTCGAGTACATCCGCAGACCCTACCCGGCTCGAGGCGGAGCGGGCTCCGTGCTTGGCAACCGGTACACCGCAGGCGGCGGCCACGAACGCGACGGCAGTCGAGATATTGAATGTACCCAGACCGTCTCCGCCCGTGCCGCAAGTATCGATGAGTACCGGCAGACCAGTGGGTGTTGCCCCACAAGCCCGCTGCAAAACCATGGCCATAGTAGTCAGTTCTTCGATGTCCACCGTGAGCGGGGCGAGGGCCACGAGCAATGCACCCGAGAGTGCCGTCGGGACTGTCCCCGTAAGCCAGCGCTCCATCAGCAACTCCACCTGCGGGGTACTGAGGGGCTCCCCGGCCAGACGCTGAGCCAGCAAAGACTGCAAGGGACGGTCGTTCATGTTCATATTTTATTGGCGGCCCGCACCGCCCAAGCGCGAGACAACCCTGCCCCCGCTTATGCGCACGGTGGTACCCCCCAGTTCCGCCACGGCCACCGGCCCTTCGACGCGCAGGTTCTGACGCGCCTGCCAGTAGCGCACCTGCCCGCTCGCATTCAGGCGTCGGCTGGTCATGGTGTAGGTCATCCGGTCCGCCTCGAAGCTCGACTCAGGGCGAGTGGCACGGGCGACAATCTTGCCCTCACCCTCCAGAACCTGCCTTGAAAGACTCCAGAGCATGCGCTGCGCCTGAAAGTCCACCTGAGGATCGCCCGTGTTGACGACAACCGGTGCACTGGTATCCGCACGGGCACGAACCAGTTGTTCTGGAACATTCCAGGTCGCCTGGGGTGCCTTCAGCGTCACCGAATAAGCATCTGAGTGGGCTGTGACGCCCTGATCCCCGGCCAGCAGGTTCTCCTGAAGTTGCCAGCGGACGCGTGGTGCATCGAGTTGGAGCTTGTGGACCGGGGAAGTGGCCCGGACCGCTCCGGTGAGCGTAAAAACCTGTGCAGCCAGGTCGCCACTGAGCGCCCGACCCTGCACCACCATCTCCTCCCCGGGTTGGGTGAGCCGGACCGGACCCTCGGCGCTGAGACGGTTGCGCTCGGGCAACCAACGTACGCTACTCGCGGTAAAGCGCGTCTGGCGGACCGGGGATAGTGCCTCGACTTTGCCGCTCAGAACGATCTCGCGGGCCACGATGCGCACTTCACCCTTGGGTGCCTGCACGGTCAATACTGGCCGTCCATTGTGATAAAAGACGCCTTCGATCTCCGCGACCGTGGCAACGCTGCGGTCACGGTTGTACTCCGCCTTACGGGCTTTGAGCTCCCACAAAGGACCATTCCCCTGCCGGTTGGCTTCGGTGAGCACGATGTTCTCGAGCACCAGGGCGCTCTGCCGATCCTCGGCGGCGGCCGGCACCTCGGCAACCGGGGTCGGCACGGACGAGCAGGCGTTCAGCAATAGACCGGCGCAGATGAGGGTTTGAAGGCGCGCTCCCGCCCTCATGAAGCGGATTTCTCGCGGTAAGCGGCGTAGACGCCACGGACGTTGTACCAGTTCAAGAAAATACGGGCTACCTCGAGGGCAAGTTGGGGTCGGCCCCGGTCAATCAAGTATTGCAGTAGGGGAGCCATAGTCCGTTCGTTGAGGGTGCCTCCCACCGAGAGCAACCCCCACAAAAGCTGGTGCAAAGGGGTCAGCTGGATCATCAGACGCACGTCCCAGCGCGGGTGTTTGCGGTAAAATACCACACCCATACGGCCACGCTCGATTTCCTTCTCGATCAACCGGGGCACCTGCCGTAACTCGAAAGGGGGGTGCCAGTGGTAACCAACCGCTTCAGGACACTTGATCAAGCGCAAACCCAGGCGTTTGAGACGAACACCCAGCTCGAGATCCTCCCAGCCGTAAAGGCTGAAGGCCTCGTCGAAGGGACCGGCCAGTTCGAGCCAGCGACGGGCAATCGCAACATTGCCCGTCGCAAAGTAGGCAGCGGAGAAATCAGTCAGTTTGTAGGGCTCTGAGGTAGGGGAGTCGAAATTGCAGGTATTGACAACCCTGCCGTAGGTGAAGACCGCTTCGCCAGGATAGCGCTCGAGTACTGCCGCGTGGGCGGCGAGGAATACAGGTGTAACAACCAGATCCGAATCGATAAACACAATCGTATCGCCCCGGGCCTCGGCAACGCCCAGATTGCGGGCGGCAGCCGGTCCTTTGTGGTCTTGTTGCAGAAGACGGACGTGGGTAAAGCGCCCTGAGTGGGCCACCAGAAAGTCGAGGGTACCATCCTGGGAGCCATCGTCAACGACGACGACCTCGTATTCACCTCCCCAGTCCTGGGCTTCCATGGCATCCAGACACTTGGTCAAGATGGCGAGACGATTGTAAGTGGGCACAACAACGCTAATGAACACGGGCATTCCGTTAGGCTGTGCTCATTTTTACACTGCCTGAGCCCGGACGCCAGGATCTACTCGTCCATACATGCTGTGCCCAGACGGAGAATATTATGTATTGTTATCGGTCTATCCGTGGCCCGGGGCGGCATAGAGCGTAGAGCGTCAGCTGACGTGCATGCGTTAGCCTATAGGGAGTCCAGCACATGATTGACTGCTATGACAGCTTTACAGACGGCCAGTTTGGGTAGCGCCAACATCTTACTTGTTCAAACGGAAGCCAGCCTGGCCGAGCGGCTCAATACAGACTTGCGGGCAGTGGGATATCGTGTACAGATTCTTCTTGGACCTGTCCAGGCGGAGACAGTTTTTGCCGCCGTCGAAACTGACCACCCCGACCTCAT
The DNA here is from genome assembly GCA_014380935.1 of Gloeobacterales cyanobacterium ES-bin-141. GTDB lineage: Bacteria > Cyanobacteriota > Cyanobacteriia > Gloeobacterales > Gloeobacteraceae > JACMIX01. The sequence continues at coordinate 6,415 of JACMIX010000300.1, forward strand.
TATTCTGGACCGGGGCGAAGGTGGCCTCAAGCTCTGCCGCGGTCTACGTCAAGCCGGGTACGTTGTACCGGTGCTTTTGCTCACAGACGGGGATGCCGTTGCGGACCGGGCAGCAGGCCTCGATGTCGGAGCAGACGATTATATGGCCCGTCCGTTCGGGGCCGAGGAATTGCTCAGTCGCATTCACTACCAACTCAAGCGCGTTCGCAGCAAGAATGACGGCATCTTACGCCTCGCGGACCTCATGCTCAACCCCCAGACGCGCGAAGTACGGCGGGCCGAGCGGGTCATCGAGTTGACGTCCAAGGAGTACGACCTGCTGAAGTACTTGCTCGAGCATCCCAGGGATATCCTCAGCCGTGAGCAGATCCTCAGCAATGTCTGGGGCTACAGCTTTGTGGGCGAGTCCAATATCGTCGAGGTCTACATTCGCTACCTGCGCATGAAACTGGAGCGCGAGGGCGACCGCAAGCTTATTCATACTGTCCGTGGTGCGGGATACATGCTGCGCGACTGAGCAGGGTATCTGTGTCAACCAAATAACCCGCTGCAAGTATCGTCTATTACCTGGTCTTTACCTCCGGGCGGTAGGGTGAGAGCGTCAAGCCCCGGAGACCCGCTGCCATGTCAGATACCCACGCTTTCGACTCACAGGAGCATAGCCACCTGTGCGAGTCTCTAGAAGGGCTCTATCGCGAACGGACCCTCCGTCCCTTCAAAGCCGGACAAACGATTCCTCTGCGGCGTCAGGAGATGTGGATTGTCTATCGCGGCCTGGTGCAGGTGCTCACTCTCCACTCCACCGGTGACGAGGTGCTTCTGGGTCTGGTGGGTCCGTTGATGCCTCTGGGCCTCTCACTGACGTCGCTCGAGCCCTACCAGGCTGTTGCGATGACGAATGTGGATTTGTTGCGTTTGTCGGTTGAGGAGGTTCAGCGCTCACCTCACCTGGCCCGCGAACTCAACGAACAGCTAACCCGGCGGTTGCGTCATACCGAGGCATTGCTCGCCCTCGCGGGTAAGCGCATGGTCGTAGACCGCCTACACGGATTTTTGATGCTGATTGGCGACGAGTACGGTCAGGCAAGCGACGAGGGCACACTCATCAACCTGCGTCTGACCCACCAGCAACTCGCCAATGCGATCGGGACGACCCGTGTTACCGTCACACGCTGTTTGGGTGAACTGAAAGATGCAGGTCTGGTTGGGATCAATTCGAAGCGACGCCTCTACTTGAAGAAGTCTGAGCCTTTTGTCGAGGCTGGTGTCTGATCCGGCAGTAGCCGGATCAAAAGTCAGCTGATAGACTGGCAGCAAATGGAGAATGGTTTGTCAAGGGCTCCAGGGGCTAAGTATAGTTTCACCGGACGCCGGGTTGCAGTGCAGATGAGCTACCCGCAAACGAAGCCTTCTCCAGATGATTAGATCGTAAGCAAACATATGCTCAGAGATTCTTTATGGAACAAAGAAGAAGTATGCGATTAGAGCCTATCAACAGTCCCAAAAGTCCTTTGGCTCGTTTGATTCGTGATGATGCACCTTTACAGTCCAACAATCTACTTGTACTGATGTATGGTCCCTTCCAGGCCGAGATGTCTCCTGGACCTCATCAGGGGATCCGTTCCTGGATTCTTATCCAGATGGCCGAGCACGGCTTTCCAAGCCTGGTACGCTTTGGTCGGCGTGACCGCCCCAGCGTTTACCGACGTGACGAGTTTGCGCCCTGGATCACACCGATGATGGACGAGGGGACGCTTGTAAGTAGTACGTGAGCGGTCTCCTCGAGTCAACCCTGGTTGCGTTTGACATTGATGGAGTTATCCGAGATGTTGCCGGATCTTACCGGCGGGCATTGATGGATACGGTCGAGCACTTCAGTGCAGGGCGTTTTCGTCCCACCATGGCCGATATCGATGCACTCAAAGCCGAGGGGCGCTGGAACAACGACTGGCATTGCGCGCTTGAGCTATTGCGGCGCTATCGGGTGCAACCGGCTGTAGCGCTGCCGGACCTCGATGATCTGATCGCCTTTTTTCAGTCTCGCTACTTTGGTGAGCAGCCCGATTATCGTGACGGTTACATTGCAGGCGAGCCATTACTCGCGACGGCGGAGCACTTCACCATTTTGGGCACAGCCGGTGTGCACTGGGGTTTCGTCAGCGGTGCGGAGCGCGCCTCGGCGCTCTATATCCTGGTGGACCAGTTGGGATTGACGAACCCGCCCCTGGTTGCCATGGGCGAGGCCCCGGACAAGCCCAACCCGGCCGGGTTGTTCAAGCTGAGGGCTCTATTCGAGTACCCGCAGCAGATCTTTTATCTGGGTGATACGGTTGCTGATATGCACACAGTGCAGCAGGCCCGGACCCTTGACACTCAGCGCCGGTACCGGGCTATCGGTGTTTTGCCTCCGCATATCCTGGCCGTTCAAACTGACGAGCCCGAACGTGTAGAATCCTACTGCGATCAGTTGAGGGTAGCTGGAGCCGAGGCCGTCTGGCCGGGTTTGCCCGCACCGGGACAGCTAATCAAGCAGCTCGTTGCTCTTGGCTGAGATTATTCGCGTTTGGGTGTCGCAAGTGAGAGCAAATAGACGACCCGAGCCCTGTCTGCTTCACCTTTGGCTACCAGGCGATAGCCCCCATCGGGTGTCGGTACGTTCCAGATCGCCTGACCCGCTTTGAGGGTCGCGAGGGTCAGGTCTCCCAACTGAGCAAAGGGAATTTCTCGTCCGGGTCGCACGAAACCGCTTACCCACAACACCCGGCCCTGGTTGTCGGTTTTAAGGGCAATGGTGGCAAAGTCGGTTCCTGTAAGTGTCCAGGCTTCTTTGCGCCCTCCCTCACGGGTATCACGTCCCCCAGAGGTACCGAGCGACCCGAGTCTTGCCCGCGCCTCTTCGAGGGTAGTACCGATCCCTACCCCGAGAATGGTACTGGTCGTCTGCACACGTACGTTCTCTGACTGGACGTTGGGGCTTTGTGTCCAGCCCGCCGGTGTCTCGAACACAAGCCCCAACAGCACGCCCAGTAGAACCGGCCCCCCTGCGAGGAGGCCGGTCCGCTTCAACCGGGAAGTGATCATCTATTTACACGCTCAAGAGAAGCGCTTACCACAGGCGTATCCGTGAACCGCCTCGGGTCTGGTCGTATTTGGTCGAGCTGGAAGCTGGACCGAACGCCTCGCCGCGCAGACCGGCCAGATAGTCCTTGGCGAGGATCTTCGGGCGGCCGGAGGGTATGGCTGTGTTTAACTTGTCAGCTGACACCTCAACGCGGATGATCCGGTTTGTGGTGTCGAAGGCACCTGCGTCTGCGGCTCCGAGCCGGGTGTAGGTGAGTGTGCCGTCCGGGTTCCTGACCGCCTTACCGTAGGAGTAGCTCGCTACTCCGGTTACATCGGTGGTTGCGCTCACCCAGAACTGGTCACCCCGGTCCGATACACCAAAGGTGTAGGGTACGTATGCGGTGTAGGGTTCGCCGTTGTTGTCAACCGTCACGTCCTGGGCGGGGCTCACCCCGGGATCAGCGCGATTGGCCACGGTGTTGGCGCTGAAGTTCATTCGCCAGGTGGTGGAGGGCGGCAGGGTCGCAGGCAACTGCGAGACCTTCATCCTGGCTGTAATCCGGTTGAGGGTCTTCCCGTCTGACTTGAGCGTGAAGCCGTACTTGATGGCCAGAATGTCTACCGGGTCGTCTTCCTCAACCGAGGTCACCAGTCCTATCTCCACGTCCCGGGCAAAGTCTACGACCTGGGAGCCGTCTGAGGGAGCAGGTGGGCGCTCCTCCAGGTTTGCACCCTCTACCGGTGTCGGTACCTTGATCCCGCTGCCTTTGATGGAGGAACCGCTCGTCTGGCGGGTCACGAACGTGTGTCCGTCAAAGTCGTTGTGGTCGTCGGTGTAGGCAATCACTGCTGCCCCCTGCGGGTCGAAGGCGATCTGGAAGTAATCGAGCAGGTTGCGGTTTGCATTCCCGAGTGTGCCACCCTCCGAGATGTTGCTGCCATGTACGATGTGGTCGCTTGCTTTTGCTTGCCGGAAGGTTGGGGTGTTCGCCGTGGCATTAAAGGTCTGAGTGTAAAAGACGTTCCAGTTGGCGGCATCACTGTTGGTTGAGGCGGTAGTACCGTACCAGACGACACCCACGGAGCCGAAGACAGGTCCGGTCTCAAACCAGGGGAGGACACTCGTGACCGTGTCTGAACCGTCGCTGACGCGCACGGGCTTGCTCCAGGTTTTGCCCTTGTCGAGCGAGTGGGCGATAAAGATGCTCTTGTCGTTGGAGTAGCAGACGTAGACGGTACCGTAGGGCTTGCCATTCTTGCCCTTACCCGTACCTGCGTCGTCTGCCACCTTGACGACGAAGAAGATGTGATCGACACCGTTGGGGTCGGTCGCGGCGGTATAGGTCGTATAGGTCACGGGGGCCAGGGTCGTTGAGGGCTTGCCGGTCAGGGGATCGATGGGCGGAATGCCGACTGCCACCTGGCCGGTACTGCCGCTGATGTAGACGGTGCCGTCGGCTTTGTCTACGTCGATTGATCCGGCCTGACCGAGGGTCCCGGCTGATGCCGTGGGTCCGTAGGTGAACCCGCCGTCGTCCGAGCGCTGGATCATGGTGACGGCTGGGGCGAGCGTGCGGTAGAAAAGATAAACCGTGTTGGGTCCGACAAATTCGAGCCACTGGCGGTCATCGCCGGGAACTCCACCGGGAAGATTGCCCAACGGGTTGAGGTTAAAGGTCTGACCGAGGTCGGTCGAGTTACCGGTGGAGATGTTGGCCGCGACCAGACTGCTGTAGGCGAGGGTAGGATTGCCGCTGGTTCCGTTGGCAAAGCCGACGGCGAGGTCCACGTCTCCACCCCCGTCAGCACCCACATCGAGCGTGTCGAGGCCTTCGAGGCCGTCGGGTTGTCCACGGTAGACGGGCACGCGCATCTTGGGGTCAAAGGTACTGCTTGAGGGCTTGAGGTCGAAGTACCACAGATCGATACCGGCGGGGACACCACGAATGCCTGCCGCGTAGGTATTACCGGCAAAGTCGGTCCGCAGGCTGGGTTCGCCGTCCCGGCTCGTAGCCGGGGCTTTGGTGGCAACGTTGGCACTGAAGGTAATACCGCCCTTGTTGTAAATAGCGTTGCGACCGGATGCCTTGGCCTGAACCTGGGCATTCGCGGTGTACTGGTCAACTGCGGGTGTGACGGCAAAATAA
>JACMIX010000301.1 GCA_014380935.1 Gloeobacterales cyanobacterium ES-bin-141
ACTTCATTTCGTTTCGCGCCAACTGGTCCCAGGTCTTCAACGCCCCCAACCTCGGCGACCTCTACCTGGTGGGCGGCGTCTTCGTCGATAACCCCCGGCTCCAACCGGAGACCGGTGTGACCTACGATGTCGGCGTCGATATTACCCCTGCCCGCAACCTCGGCTTCCGGCTTACCTACTTCAGCACCTACATCAACGGTGTCTTCGGCAACTTGATTTTCGTCAACCCCAACATCAACAACCCGACTTCGCCCACTTTCGGCGAACCGCTCATTCAACAGGTCAACAACCTGGCAGGCCGCCGCGCAACCGGTATTGAGTTCTCAGCCGACTGGCGGCTGACAGACCAGATTCAATTGCGCGCAGCCTGGACTAACACCGACGCCCGCGACATCGGCCGCACCGACAACATCGGCGACTCGTCCTTCCCGTTCAACTACGAATACCAGTTGACGGGCATCCCCTTCAACAACGTCGTGGTCGCCGCCACCTATCTCAACAAGGGTCTGCTCGTCTCGCTGTTGGCTCGCTACGACAGCGGCAAGCGGCGCGGTGCCACCAACCTGTTCGTACCGGCCTGGGCCACCCTCGACCTTAACGTCGAGTTGCCGGTGACTCCCTTCCTGACCGTGACCGGCAACGTCTTCAACCTCACCGACACCCAGTACGAGTACGTCAGCAACTCGCCCGCGCCGGGGACGACTTTCCGGGTCGGGGCTCGTCTGGAGTTAGGCGGTTAATTCCAGGAGGCTCTCGTTTTCCTGACGCTAACACTGCGCCTGATCGGAACCGGGGGTGCCTCTACTCCTTTAGAGATGGAAAATGCCTGGCGGCAGCCATTCGGTCGAGCTGCCAGGTATTGTGTGTGTAATTGTGAATTTTTCGGTCATGGTACAGGGGATTACTCCAGAGATGTCTGGTGCCGATACCGGCGAACTGTTGAGCGCGGTGCAGATAGAGATCGGCGTCGGCGCTCCAGACCCATCGGGCGGAGCCGTTGCTGTCTCAGGCCTGCCTGCTCCAGAGGACGAGCGTCTGGCAGCCTTGCGGCGCTACGACATCCTCGACACTGCTCCTGAACCCGGCTTCGACCGGATCACCGCTCTTGCGGCCAGGCTTTTCTCAGTGCCTGTCTGCACCGTTTCGCTGGTGGATGAATGCCGCGTCTGGTTCAAGTCCAAAGTCGGCTGGCAGGGGGCTCAAGTCACTCGCGAAGAGTCGCTGTGCAGTTGGGCTGTCCTGCAGGAGGAAACACTCGTCATCCACGACACTCGACTTGACCGGCGGCTCAGGGGCAATCCGCTTGTACACGTGGAACCAGGCATTCGCTTCTATGCGGGAGCACCGCTCATTACTGCGGATGGCTTCAAGCTCGGTGCCCTCTGCATCATCGACACGCAACCGCGCGAACGGTTCGACGCAGAACAGCGACGAACGCTCGCGGATCTGGCGGCGATAGTCGTCGACGAACTCGAACTGCGCCGTTCGCTCCGGCAGGCTGCCTGCACTGCAGTAGCCCTGGGTGAAAGCGAGAGGCGATTTCGCAACATGGCGGATAATGCCCCGGTCATGGTCTGGGTAGTGGACAGTACCGGGGTGTGCACCTACCTCAGCCATAGCTGGTACGACTTCACCGGCCAGACCGAGCAAACCGGCCTCGGTTTCGGCTGGCTCGACGCACTACATCCCGAAGACCGAGAGCAGGCCAAGGCCACCTTCCTCGAAGCCCTCGGACGGCGCGCAGCATTCTGCCTGGAGTACCGTCTGCGGCGGACGGACGGGGAAGACCGCTGGGTCATGGACTCTGCTGTTCCCGGGCTCGGCCCGGAAGGACAGTTTGAAGGTTACATCGGTTCGGCTATCGACATCACAGAGCGCAAACACACTGAGGCACTGCGCGCGGTCCTCCTCGAGCGCGAACAACTTGCCCGCGCCCAGGCCGAAGACGCCAACCGCATCAAAGACGAGTTTCTCGCCACCCTCGGTCACGAACTGCGCTCCCCCCTCAACGCCATCCTCGGTTGGGTGCAGATGCTGCGCGGCGGTAGGCTGAACCCGGCCGCCCAGGTCAACGCTCTCGAAGTTGTCGAGCGCAACGCCCGCGCTCAAAACAAACTCATCGAAGACCTGCTCGACGTCTCACGCATCATCACCGGCAAGCTGCGCCTCGACGTCCAGCCGGTCGAGCTGACGACTGTGATTACAGCCGCCATTGATACGGTGCGTCCTGCCGCCGAGGCCAAGAATATCAAGCTTGTCACGGTGCTGGACCCCAAAGCGGCGACGGTGTCAGGTGACCCTAACCGTCTGCAGCAGGTGGTCTGGAACTTACTGTCCAATGCGATCAAGTTCACCCCCAAAGACGGGCGGGTGCAAGTCGAGTTGTCGCGCCTGGATTCATGCGTCGAGATTGTCGTCACCGATAGCGGAGTGGGTATCGCGCCTGCGGTGCTGCCCCACGTCTTCGAGCGCTTTCGCCAGGCCGATAGCTCGACGACCCGGACCTACGGCGGACTGGGCCTGGGGCTTGCCATCGTCCGTCAATTAGCGGAGTCACACGGCGGGAGTGTACGAGCGGATAGTCCTGGAGTGGGCAAAGGAACGACCTTTACTGTGAGCCTGCCGGTGGGCACCATGCGCTACCCCGAGGCAGAATCCGGAGTGCATCCGGGCGAACCCAACA
>JACMIX010000302.1 GCA_014380935.1 Gloeobacterales cyanobacterium ES-bin-141
ACCGATGTCCCTCGATATTGAGCGACTGGAACAAAGTTTTGCGCGGATTCGCCCCCAGGCAACTGCATTCTCAGCCCGGTTTTACGACGTTCTGTTTACCGATTATCCGCAGGTGCGTCCGCTCTTTGTAAACAGCGACATGGTAGAGCAGCAGCAGAAGCTGTTCGCCTCGCTGGAACTGGTAGTCGCCAACCTGCGCGACCCCGATACGGTTGGGCGTACCCTGGCAGGTCTTGGGGAGCGCCACCGGCGTTACGGCGTCGTTTCGGAACACTACCCGATGGTCGGCGACGCCCTGCTCAAGACCCTCGAACGACAACTGGCAACTGAGTGGACGGCCGAGGTGCAATCGGCCTGGACTGTAGCCTTCTCAACTATTAGCCAAGTGATGCAGGATGCTGAAAGGCCCTTAGGTCCCCCAGAGTAAAGAGGGTGAGAGAACGGAAACTGAAATCAAGTGTCACGTAGAAAGCCTTCGTGGCACTTGGTTTCAGCTTTCGTTCCACGACCCCAGTGATGGATAGGTTGGAGGAACTGATTCAGGGATTGACGCTATTTCACTGGTGGCCACGGCTCGCGTCCCATGTCTAATCAACCGGATTCAAGATCAAATCCCCTGACTCCGTCCCTGCGCAGGAAAAAGCCCGTCTCGTGTTAAGACGGGCCTGATACGTGTCCACGCTGTCTAGCTATTGAAAACTTCTGCTGTTAGATCACGAAGGTATTGACTGAAAGATTCTACTATTACTTAACGAAGGTATTGATTGAACTTCCCCTATCAAACCAAGCAAGTCACCTGATACATTACTGGCCCCCTATTCGACTTGCTCTCTCTCGACACACAGACTGTTTGCAGTTTTTAACTCTGGACTCTAACGAAGGTATTTTGCACTGAACTTCTGACCCGATTGGTCCTAGAAAGCCGCCTGATACACTCTTGGACTCCCCCCTGTTTGGCTCTCTATCTGCTTGTTTGTCTTTGTCTTGATGTCTTTATTATGTACTTTAGACGGGATTTAACTATCGGGGAGCACACGGAACTATCAAGTTTTGGTAGACGCAGCCAGTCCGTGTATTCTCTACACTCTTCTGGATAGCTACACATTGTCCGGGTGACTATCCATCTACAAACATTGGAATATCTACTGAAATTCACGTACCATTCGTACCAGTAAGTTCATGTCGTAAAGACCCATGCACATCACAATCATTGGTTGCGGCTACGTAGGTATGGCAGCGGCCCGCCACTGGCGCAACCAGGGCTGGACTGTCACCGGCACCACCACGACACCGGACCGGGTGCCACAGCTTGAGGAAGTTGTTCACCGGGTACAGGTGGTGCGAGGAGACGACGCACGAGCCCTGCACGCCATCTTGCAAGGGCAGCAAGCCGTCCTGCTCAGCATCGGCGCTCCTCATCCCAGTGCCTACGAAAAGACCTATCTGGATACGGCCAGAACCTTGGTCGATGTGCTGCGCGGGTTACCCGAGATAGGCTACCTCCTTTACACGGGCAGCTATTCAGTCTACGGCGACCGCGGTGGTGCCTGGATCACTGAGACGACACCCGCCACGCCCGCGAACCGCAACGGTGAAATCCTGCACCAGACAGAGCAGATTCTGCTTGCGGCTGCAAACGACACCCTGAATGTCGGCATCCTGCGCCTGGGTGGAATCTACGGCCCCGGACGGGAACTTGACGGCATTTTGGGTTGGGCCTGCGGCATGACCCTGAGCGGGGACGGGAGCGATTTCAGTAACTGGGTGCATCTCGACGATATCGTTGGGGCGCTCGCGTTTGCCCTCAAGGAGCGGTTGCGCGGCATCTACAACCTGGTAGGCGATGAACCATTACCCAGAGCCGAACTCCTCAAACGGCTCTGCGAGCAACGCGCCTTGCCGCCGGTCCAATGGGAGGGCACGAGCCAGGGCACAAAACCCTACAACGCCCGGGTATCAAATCAGAAACTCAAAGCGGCCGGGTACGAGTTGGTACACCCGCAGATCCGCTTCGAGTCCCCAGGCTGAAGCCCTTCGCGGCGGGTTATGGTTGGCTCGCGTGATTTTGCAACTCTGTCACTTCCTCAATCTTTTCCTCCAAAACGGCGACACCCGCCTCGGTCTTTTCTTCGAGGGCGGCAACACCCACCTCGGTCTTTTCTTCGAGTTTGAGGACTCCCTCGGTAGTAGCTTCGAGACTGGACTCAAGCGCCAGCATGACGGTTTTGGGGTCCGCGGATTTCTGCATGGCCTTCGCCTCAGCGTCGTAGCGGTTTTTGACATTAGGAAGGTCCTGGCGCAACTCTTCAACCAGGGCAATGAGCTTGGCAATTTTCTGCTCAGTCAGCACACTCACCTGTATGTCCAGTTGCGCTTCTAGTTTTGCCAATTTGCCTTGCCGCCTCTGGGTAATCAAAATGATTGTCGTCATCAACAACGCGCTCAGGCCAATGATCCCTTGCAGCCAGAAATAGGGAGGTTCGTCAAAAGGCTCCAGGCCGTAGAGGTAGGGGAGCGTGTTGACTATCACCCAGACCGTGACAAAAACCAGGATGCAGTAGAGAAAAAAGGGACGTCCCACAAAAGAGGTCACCAGTTCCACGGCTCGCTGGTGGCGGTCTACCTGCTGTTCGGCGCGCGTGCGAAGCTCGAGAAAAGTTTCGATGTTCTGATTGACGAAGTCCTCGGATGCAATCGAATCTTGCTTCGACTGGGACCCGGTCTCAGTAGTGGGCGGCACATCGCCGTTTTGAGGCTGGCTGTAGTCCGGCGGCATTTGTTTTAGTCACGGCTAAGGACTGTCTGCGGCCCACTCGGCCCGGAATCAAAACGGTATTGGATCGAACTGCAAGCAGTCTAACCTTGCAGTTTGCTCCACCCCCACTTCCCCGAGGCAGAGAACACCATGGGAGCGACTGGGTTCGCGTCGGCCTCTACGGCTCAAGCACTGCGGAAGGCCATGCCCGACAGCCAGCGCATCTCCAGCTCCTTGCCGCTCCGGTCAAAGATCCATACGATCGGCTCATTGAGAGACTCGACACCCCGCAGGCGCAGGCTCTCCTGAATCCCACCACAAAACAACAACAAGCAATAGGATTCCCTGGCATCCGCGGGACAGGAGGCGTTGGGAGGAAGCAGTGTCAGGTCCTTCAATTCGTTTGTCCGACGGCTATACTGTCCGACCAGACGCCAATCCTCTTGAAAATGCCGGGGAGTGACGGTGACGTGCAGTTCGCCTGCTTTGCTTAACATGGGGATTCTCCTACTTTATCGAACGTACCTGCCACAAGTCTCGTGATTCTAGCTACCTGCAATTCCCCGGAGGACTTACAAGGGAATACTTGAGGTACGTTGATCCCCACTGTAATGAGTGTTCTACCCTAGAGCGCATTGTTGTAATGTAACTTGCTCTTGAAAGCTACAAGGCTATATAAAGAACCCCGAGCCAAAGCCCGGGGTTCTTTAGAAAATTGGTGAGCGCTCAGTCCTGAACAACCTGGCTCCCGGCAAACAGCAGTGTCAGACCACCTGCTGCCAGAACCGCCCATGCCCAGGGGCCTGCCCCAAGACCGTCTAGAAAAAGACTTGTAAAACCCATGCCGACCCCGGCAGCAAACAACCGCCCGGTCATCCGAGTAGCTGGGAAAAGCTCACAGACTGGATGCTCAGCAGCCCCGATCGAAGCTTCGGTATAAATTTCTCTCGATGTAGGTGTAAGCATAATCCCCTCTGCAGGTCGTTCGTATGTTTAAAGGTTAGTGGTTACTCAGGCTATTGACGCAACTATGGCGTGAAAATTCATGATCCTTAATATCTAGAACAAATGCCTGATAACTATCAGTAATTATGCCTAGTCATAATTCAGGCAAAACACTTTAAACCGCGAATAAGCAAAAATACTTATGACTAATAGGTACCGGAATGTCCGGGCACAGCTCAGCCCGGTAGCCAGCGTTTGAGGACATCTGCAAGCTCTTCGAGCTTAACGGGTTTGGCAATGTAGTCGTCCATCCCGGCATCGATGCACTTCTCGCGGTCCCCTTCCTGGCTATTGGCCGTAATTGCGACGATCGGTGTACGTCGGTCTGCGCCTTCCTGTTCGCGCAGGGTGGCAGTCGCTTCGTAGCCGTCCATCTCGGGCATCTGACAATCCATCAGCACGACTGCGTACCGGGTCCGGGACAGCGCTTCGAGGGCCTCTACACCATTGACCGCGACATCGGCCTTGTAGCCCAGTTTTCCCAACAACAGTTGCGCGACTTTCTGGTTCACCGCGTTGTCTTCGACGAGCAGAATATGCATGGGCTGCACTGGCCGCGGTGGCAGACTCAACTGTGCAGGAGGGGTAGTCGCCACCGTCGCAAGGCACTGGCGGAGTTGTCTCGGGCGCACGACAGGCTTGGCCAGGAACGCATCGATGCCCATCCTGTTGGTCATCTGATGCTTGAGCCGACCAAAGTTTGTGAGCACGACCAGTCGCAAACCGGTCAGGGCAGAATCGGACTTGATCTGATGCACAAGTTCAAGCCCCTTCATCTCGGGCATAGCCGAATCCAGAATGGTGAGTTGATAGGGTTTGCCTTGCTCTGCGGCACCTCGCAGCAACTCAAGGGCCTGGGAGCCTTCGGCCCCATTGGTAGCGAGACCCCAGGCCGTGAGCCGCTGACACAGAGCCAGACGGGTGAAGGCACCGGCGATGACGAGTATCCGCCAGTCATCCAGACCGGCAGGTGTCTGGTCTGCCTGGGCATCGACCCCGCCGGTGAAAGGTACCGTGCAGTGAAAGGTCGAGCCTGCTCCTGGTGTACTCATGACACCAATCTCACCGCCCATCAGCTCAACAAGCCGTTTGCAGATGACCAGGCCCAGCCCGGTACCGCCGTACTTGCGGGTCGCTGAACCATCTACTTGAGAAAACGACTGAAAAAGATGAGAGCAGCCTTCGGACGTTATACCAATACCCGTATCACTAATTTCAAAGCGTACCTGTATCGGTAGGCCCTTCTGCGGGCTGATCGGGTGTTCCAGGCGGACTCTGAGCAAGATTCCACCCTGCTCTGTAAATTTGACGGCATTGCCTGCCAGGTTGGTGAGCACCTGACGCAGTCGGCCGGGATCTCCGCTTACCGTCTCTGGGACTCCCTGCTCCACTAAGCAGGCCAATTCGAGCTTTTTGTTCTGGGCCGCCGCGGCCAGTAGCCCGGTAACTTCCTCGACGATTTCGTGCAGGTTGAAATTGACATACTCCAGCTTGAACTTGCCCGCCTCGATTTTGGAGAGGTCGAGAATATCGTTGACAATGGCGAGCAGAGACTCACTTGAGTAGCGGACTATCTCAGCACACTCCCGTTGCTCGGCGGTCAGTTCCGTGTCGAACAGCAAGTCGTTCATGCCGATGATGCCGTTCATGGGCGTACGGATTTCGTGGCTCATATTGGCTAGAAACTCAGACTTCATCCGCGACGCTTCGAGGGCGGACACGCAGGCTGCGGCCAGGTCCTCCTCGGTCTTGCGCAGACTGCGCATCACGAAACTGCCCAGACCCAGAATCAACAAGACGACACTGACGACCGTGGCAAGCTCGCCCTTGTAGCGCTCCCAGAGCAGGGTGTTGATAGCCGCCTGAGGGATTCCGATCTCCAGCATGCCGACCGGTGCCACACCCGTATCAATGTCGTAGCGGTGGTCGTAGATAGGGTTGTAGCTCATGTAATAGGTCTGGCCATCTTCGACAACCTGTCCCCAAAACGGCTGGGCGTTCTCGAGGACAACCTGGGATACCTGTTTGTCGGTGTTTGTCCCAAGCAGCCTGACCCCGGCATCCGCATCGGAGAGGTTGGTGCTGACACGTTGGCTCCCTGCGAGGATGGACGCAACCGGCATGCCGGTTATCAGGATAATTTCATCAACCACAGCCGGATCGCGATTCAGCAACCGACCGCTCACAGCGAGCTGTGTCCTGCCGGAACTGCGTATCTGCCTGACAGCCATGACGGCAAGCGGTGGCTGATAGCGGCCTTGTCGCCTATCGACGTTGCTCACCAGAGCCTGCTCGGCAATACCTAACCGAAGTAGATCCTGAGCGGAGAGGCGCTCCACGCCGCTGAAACCCTCTGCCTCTGTGTATCTGAGCCCACTCCGAACAATTGGAATATTTCCCAGACAGGCACGCGACTCGACAACGCCCGGCACAAGCTTACCCGAGGGCATGTTGAAGCTTTTATCCACGGGCACGTACCGAGATTCCGACACATCGGGCGCCGTGGGCGGAAGCTGTCCGGGCAATTGATCGAGGCCGACATTCTCGAGGTACTGGCTCACACCCTCGATGACACAACCATCCGAGTCAAGTACCAG
>JACMIX010000303.1 GCA_014380935.1 Gloeobacterales cyanobacterium ES-bin-141
AGGCGACTTCGGCAGTCGAGGCCTCGCTAAGCCAGTCCTCCGGGACTCGCAATAGAGCTTTGCGAATTGCGAATCCCAGGGGTGCCCGGATGTTGTAGTAGGTGAGCACTCGCAAACCCGCCTGGATCTCGGCGATGCGCTCCAGGAGTTGCCGTGGGCTGAGCGTGTCGGCTGAAGTTTGTTCCAGCTCGGCCAGCAAAGGATCAGGTCTAGTCTCACCGGCAAAACGCTTGACTAGACCCAGATCACGCCCGAGCAGACGCAGCAGTCCGGGCAGGTTGCGTACCAGGCTGAGGGGGCTCGGGCGGGAGAACCTGGCCCCTGTGAGCAAAAATTCGAGACTTGATTCAGGTAGGCCCATGCGCCGAAAGATTGTCCCGAGCAGAGTCGCGTTGAAGTAGGCCCAGCCCTCGATCAGGGTTGCCGTCTGATTGAAATCGATATCGGCTGCCCGCTTACCAAGAACGATGGTGAAGATCTCTCCCCACACTCCACACGTCAGGGGACGATTAATCGACCAGGTCAGGGGACGGATGACGCCGGGGATGACCTCGGCTGCGATTGTCCGCGTCCAGACCGGCTGCAAGTTGGTGACGGGTCTCGCCTGCAACAGCCACAGACGCTCGCCGTCCCAGGTCCATTCGATGTCCTGGGGCAACCCGCCGAAGAAGCGTTCGACTGCGATCCCCAGATCGTGCAACTGCTCGATAACCGGGAGGGGTAGAGTGTTGTCGCCATACACTACCCGACTGTTGCGCTCGATGGTGAGGCACTCCGGAGTCTCGCGCCCCGAGACGACCCGCTCGGCTCCACCGCGCACGGCTTCTACGACCAGGCACTCGCTACCCCCGACCGGGTCACGGGTAAACAGGACTCCCGAGTAGATGCCCCGGATTTGGATTTGGACCAGGACAGCCATGGCTCCCGGAGCGGAGGCACGAGACTCGCGGTAGGCGACCGCAGCAGGTGCGTCCCAGGAGGCCCGTACCTGCTCGACGGCCTGACCGAACGCCTGTGAATCGGTGATCCCGAGCACACTCATGTACTGTCCGGCAGCTGAATCCTGAAGACCGTCCTCGCTGGTGGCGGAGGAGCGCACCACCCCCGGCTCGCGCTCTGAGGGTTTGTGCCGGACGAGCAACGCATCGGGACGATCGCCCGGTAGCAGCACCCACCCCTGGGGAACGGTGAATCCGGCCCGGCGCAGGCAGCTCAAGTTGGCAGCTTTGCCCCCGGCACTCTGGGAGGTGAGCGGTTCATCGAGTGTTTTCAGTCGCCCGCGCAGGAACCGGGGCGTTGTTCCTGCGCGGCCCTCCGGTGACCGGTCCAAGTCATCGGCAGTCTGATTGAGGGTCCAGCCCATCAGACCGGCCAGTGCGATAACAGCACAAGTCACTTTCCAGTCCGGCTCGAACAGGTAGAAAACTAGGGGCATGAGGATCAGTGTCACGGCCTGGGTGAACGTGCGAGCGCGGGTTGTAAGCCATGCGACGAGCATCACGAGAACAAGGCAACCCGTCGGTACGGGTGCGTAGACGAGTAGACCCCAAAAGGCATTTGTAATCCCTGCCCCGCGTGCAATCCAGAATCGCCCACTCACGACCGCAACCAGGGTCAATACCTCAAGAGCGGGCGAACCAGGGACGAGCGTTCGGACGGCGAGGACTCCCACCACACCGCGCAAAGCCTCAGCGAGGACGGCCAGAATGCCCACGAAAGTCCCGGCATGGGTGAAAGCCGCCGAGACTCCGACATTGCCCGTGCCGAGCGCCCGAAGGTTCTTACCTGTGCTAAGGCGCACGAGCCACCCTGTCAAGGGGAGCCCTCCCAGGCCAAAAGCCCCTACTATCAGCAACAATTCCAGCACTTCCGCATCCATTCCTTGTTGCAGTCTAAGCCAGCTAAGGGAAGGAAACTATGTACGCAATAACGTACAATAGAGAAAATAGAGTTGTAATAAGCATGTATGTCAGACTCCATAATCATTTCAGTTACAGAGGCTCGGCAAACGCTCTTTGGTTTAGTCGATCAAGTCAATGAATCTCACGAACCAATTACCATCATTGGCAAACGGGGAAATGCAGTCCTGGTGAGTGAGGAGGACTGGCGGTCGATTCAGGAAACGCTTTACCTGAAATCGATACCCGGTGTCTGGGAGTCGATTGAGGAAGGGATGAAGGAGCCAATCGAAGCGTGCTCGGACGACCTTCCCTGGTAGAGAATGTATGACCTGGCGATTGAAATATTCCAGGCAAGCGCAGAAAGACTCGCTCAAGCTTGCTTCATCTGGACTGAAGGATAGAGCGAAAAAACTGTTGAGTGTCCTGGCAGAGAATCCTTGGCAGTCGCCACCGAGTTTTGAGCAGCTCAAAGGAACTTCAACTCCCGTTTACTCGCGTCGAATCAACATTCAACACCGGTTGGTCTATCAAGTTTTCGAGGATGAATGCGTTGTCAAAATCTTGCGGATGTGGACGCAGTACAGGGATTGAGGAGTAGAGAGACAGGTGGTCAGCAACGCTTCCGGGTTTCGAGTGGGACGACAACAAGGCGATGGCCAACCTTCGCAACCACGGCATCTCCTTCGAAGAAGCTTCCACCGTTTGGGCTAACCCGTTCGTTCGTGACCTTGATGACCTTTACCACTCCCAACAGGAGGACCGCTACCGGCTCATCGGCTATTCCGACACTGCCACTTTGCTGTCCGTCTTCTATACCCACAGGGGTGACAATGTCCGTATCATCAGCGCCCGAGAGGCGACCGCAAATGAACGACGGTTCTACCACTCCTGAGACAGACAAGCTCCCCTGCAATGCGCCACCCCGGAGAATGGCCGACACCCTCGAAGGTCTACGTGAGCAAGTACGGTGCTACCACGATATGGCCACCCGCCGGGCAGATTTGATCGAGGCTTTGGGCGATCTATTCGACGGCCTACGCCCGGCTCTCGCCGAGGTGCTCCCCGGGTGGTGGGAAGCGCACGATCCCCTGGCGCTCATCCGCGAGGAATTCGAAGGCTGGGAACCCGGGCGTATCCTCGACGAGCGGCAGCGCCTGGGTCTCTACCTACGGGGTCCGAGTACACCTGAACAGCGTGCCGATTTGCAGCGTCGGATGACTGAAGCCGGTTTACGCGAGGTCAAGAGTCAGGAGCAACCATGACGATCACGATTCAAGCAGTGCCGGCCAACTCGCCGGACCTGATCCACAATCTGAAGACGGGCGACGAAGTGGTGATTACCGAGAACAATTAACCGGTACGGCACGGTCAGCCAGGAAAATGGTCGTATGGTGCGCGAAACCTCCAGGCTCCAGCTCAACACTGTCATTTCTTTTATTAGCTGGAACTTCAACTTTTGATGCTTGCTCAAGCAAAGGGTTAAGTTTGCAGGGTATGGTCAGCACTTGAGTTGTAGGCTTGGTGTAACTCGTCCACGGTGAAAGAGGCCAGGTACTGAAGAACTCCTTGAAAGCAAGTACGAGTGATCTTCCATCGACAAGCAGTTGCGTCAAGAAGGGTTGGTCCAATAACCGGGAGAGACTATCTATGAACTGGCAAGAGCGCATCAGTGTCGATTCCAACATATGCCACGGCAAGGTGTGCATCAAGGGCACCCGGATCATGGTATCGGTGATTCTCGACAATCTGGCAGTAGGGGAATCACACCAAGCCATTATGGATGGTTATCACATTGAGGAAGCAGATATTCAGGCGGCTCTGTTCTATGCTGCCGATCTGGCCCGCGATCGCGTGGTCGCTCTTCCCATTGGGTCAGCTTGACGCAGTTTAAGATCGACGAGAACTTGCATCCCGACACAGCCGATTTGCTACGTACAGCACAGTATGATGCAATGACTGTGTACGAGCAGGGCCTGCGAGGTCGCAGCGACAGAGAAATTGCCCTTGTTTGCCAACAAGAGAATCGCGTTATCGTAACACTCGATCTCGATTTCTCTGACATCAGAGAATTTCCACCCCAGAACTATGCTGGGATTATTGTGTTGCGGTTGAGCGATCAAAGCCGATTAAGAGTTCTAAACGTGCTGGCAAAGCTAATTCCGCTCTTTGTTACCGAGCCATTGGTCGGGCACCTCTGGATCGTTGATGAACAGCGCGTGCGAATTCGGGGAATGGAAGCCGATAGCATTCCATCATGAAAGTGGAGGAAGTATGACTATCGTGACCGAGTATTTGTCCCGGATCATCGTCGCTCAAGTCGATGAGAACAGATTAGCCCAACAACCGATGCGTAACCGCCAGAATTGCACGTTCCCAGTACACGCAGGTATTGTATTGAGAAAAGAACGCTCACGGGATGCACCCTTGCTGTAGCCGTGGGCCACGCTGGAGGACTCATGGCGTCCATCGAACTGGTCATCGAAGGCGAAGGGGCCATCCCTGCCGCCGAAATGCTGTTAGCAGAATCGGGGGTCGAGGGCGGTCTGAAACTACTTAATCAATCCGACAGCAAAGATCCAGGCTCTACAAGTCCTTGTGCCTATACTTGGTCGAGAACATCCAATCACAATCGAAGTTCGGCAAAACTACCACGACTTTTTGTTGAATGTTTTCGAGCAGCCAGCTGTTCTGAAGAGGTTACTTTCCTACGGTTCTTCAATGACCAGGCAATTGCTGGAGCAGATGCGGACGGACACTTCGTAGAGACTGGGTAACCATGTTCTGTAGCAGCAAAAACGTCCCCTTTCTTGCAACGCATGCTGACCTCGGTCACTCGGTACCGGAGTTTGGTCTTTTACCCTTTGGCGAAACTTGTCTTCCTTTCCGTGTTGCACAAACGTAGCCCGTTGACACTTTCGCTCCAGGTTCAGCATCTTACTTCGGGGTGTCGGTCGAGGAGGAGCGACCGATGCACGTCGGTTAGGAGCTCTACCGCCGAGCAGAGCCTGAACTCGCACCGTGACGCCCATCTAGATCAAGAGTTCGTCGTTCGCCTGTTAAGGTGACATTAAAGATGCAAAGACACGAACGCAAGTGAACGTCAAACTCTGGCAGCGTCGTAAGTTGCTCCAGTGGGGGCTTGCCGGGCTCGGTGTGACCGGGGCGGCAGTAGCGCTTCCCCAGGTACTAAGGCAATTTCAGACCGGAACGGTTAAGGTCCCACCTCTGCCTGGAAACGCCCCACTTGTAAGCGGGATGAACCCCCTCGCCATGCTCCGGGAGTTCGACTACGGCACTGTCACCCAAGAAAATGGCCGCACGGTGCGCGAGTTTCGCATTCAGGCGCAAACCTCCAAGCTGCAGCTCAACGCTGCCATTTCTTTTATCAGCTGGAACTTCGACGGTCGGGTACCGGGACCAATCCTGCGGGCCACGGCGGGTGACCGGGTGCGGGTTATTTTCCGCAACCGGGGTGGCCATTCCCATTCGATGCATTTTCATGGTGTGCATCCGTCCGGTATGGATGGGGTACGGCCCGTGCGCAACGGTAGCTCAACTATCTACGAGTTCGATGCCGAACCTTTCGGCTTGCACCTTTACCACTGCCATGTCGCCCCGGTGACGCGCCACATCGGCAAAGGGCTCTACGGCATGTTCATCATCGATCCGCCCGGTGGGCGTCCGCCTGCCGATGAAATGGCCCTCATCATGGGCGGCTACGACCTCAACGAGGACGGGCGCAACGAACTGTACGCCTTTAATGGTGTGCCCGACTATTACATGCAGCATGCGATTCCCATCCGGCAGGACCAGCTCGTCCGGGTCTACCTGCTCAATATGATCGAGTGGGACCCGGCTGTGACCTTTCACCTGCATGCCAACTTCTTTCGGGTTTACCGGACCGGTTTGACCCTCGAACCGGACGAAGAAGCCGACGTCATCACCATGGGCACCGCCGAGCGCCATATTCTCGAATTCTCCTACCGCTTCCCCGGACAGTACATGTTTCATCCGCACCAGGACGGGATCGCCGAGCGCGGCTGTATGGGACAGTTCAAGGTCATAGGCGATGCGACAGGTGACGAAGAGCACGGCACCCACGGTTGAAGGGATAATAGTCCTACTGGATAAACAAGTTCGATTGCAATACGCGAGGTTCGGTTGAAGCACACCATGTCCCGTCTTTTGCCGGTAGTTCTGGTCGCAGTCCTTGGCCTGGTGAGTGCCTGTGGAAGTCCCGCCGAGACTCCCGCGCCTGACTCGAAGGTTGCCCAGGGCACCGTATCCGCTCTCGACACAAAAGACGTCGATTACACGACGAAGCTGGGCTTGATGCGCGGGCATTTCATCGTTGCCCAGGAGTTGCTGACGCTCAAGCAACCCCAGGCAGCCCTGCCCCACTTCGGCCACCCGATCGACGAAC
>JACMIX010000304.1 GCA_014380935.1 Gloeobacterales cyanobacterium ES-bin-141
AAGCACACAATCCGAGACTCTTGGCGCTTGAGAGGATCCTTGCAAAGCGATGACTCGGCGCTTCAAAGCAGAGGTAGAACAAATACCCAAGACCCACCGCCACTGCCGAAAAGACAATCGCAATCAAGAAATTACTAGGCTTCGCGCCCCAAGCCTGGACCCAGAGCATTCCAGAAAATCGGAAAAAAGGAAAGTGAACGAGATAGAGCGAGTAGGAGATGGTACCGAGAAAAAGCATCGATTTCTTCAAGCTGGCGGGCAAAAACCCGAGTGGATTGTGAGCTGTCAACCCCCAGAGCAGGAGCAAAAAGAAGCCTGCAGACCATAGACAGTTCTGCAGCACGACTGGCGCATCAATGACATACGCGGCAATAGCGGCAGCAAAAGCAGCCAGCATCGACCCAAATTGCAGCAGGCCCCAACGGGGAAGCCGTCCCTGCCGGGTTCGCTCAGCCAGCCACACTCCTCCACACCAGATAATCCAGAAGTTTGCGAAGTTGCCAGTCGTCCAAGTACTACCCATCAAGAGCGGCACGGTGGCGAGCACGGAAATAATACCGACAGCCAACAAAGCCTGCCGTATCCCGGCTCTAGCGATGGCCAGGGAGAAAAGCGGATAGAGTAAGTAGAATTCGACTTCAACCGGCAACGACCAGAGTGAGGGGTTGGAGACCATCTGGCCCGCCTCAGGACCATAGTTTTGCACCATCAGTAGAGAAGCCAGCACTTTTGACCACGAGGACGGCGGCTGGCCTGTGAACTGAGCTGCCCCGTGTTCTAGTACGACTACCAGGACGATCGCCGCGAGATAAGGCGGGTAGATGCGCAGGAAGCGGCGCAATCCGTAGGAGGGAACCGCTAACTTCCGTCCGGCGTTTGCATAGGGATAGTGGATGCAGAAACCGCTCACCAGAAAGAAAAGCATCACCATCGAACCCAGGAAGGGCGTCGGCAACGCCAGCCAGGCCGTGGCCAGGTCAAAAGCACTGTAGCGAGCCGGAGTGGCGTACAGGTTCGACCAGCCGATCCACAAATCGACGCGCACATGATGTAGTACAACTCCTAGAATAGAAAGACCTCGCAAAAAGTCGATCCATTCAAAATTAGAAGCCGATGCGACCCCGAACTGGGGGGATTTAATCTCGGGTCGAATCATAAGCCTAGGTAGCAAGTCCGCTGCGCGCCAAATTTTGATAAACCTGAACGGGTTTTACCTGGGGCAATGAGGCAATGCACAGGCCCGCCATCAAGACGGCAAAGCCGAGTGAGGTCGGTTGGCCGAACTGACCATTGAGCAGGTTCAAGAATCCGGTGCCAAAGAGCAGTAGGGGTAGTAGATCGCCTTGAGCTGCGGCCTTGAAGGACCATTTTCCCATCCAGGCGACCATTAAGGCCCTGAGCGTAATAAACATCAAGCCTAGCACCGGGCCGCTCTCTTGGATAACGCGAGGCCACTCCGTTTCAGCGAGCAGAAACTTCCCGGCTGAACCAAGTAAAGCTGCACCGCCATTGGTGCCCATACCGAGGCCACGGCCCAGAAGTGGTACATCGAAAATATTGTCGAATGCAGCAGTGTAGGCAGTTAGAAAGCGGGGAAGAATGCCACCTTCAGCGGTATTAGCCATATCAAAGCGCGTTGAGGTTACCAGGTAAGCTTCACCGAAAAAGGGTAGATAGCTCACCCCAAACACTGCAATACCGACAATGAGCGCGAGCCGTACAGCTCCACCCACAAGGCGCGGTCTCGCCAGGATGCCAACACCCAGGCAGGCAAACACTACACCAACAGCCCCAACAGTGCTGCGGCTACCGGAAACGACCAGTGCAGAAACGGTGCTGACACTGGCAATACCTAGCAACCAGTCGGGATAGGTTCTTTTATTGAGGTATCCATAGGTGATAAAAGCAGTCACAACGGCATAAAACAAAGCTGGCCCGCTGATAAACGAGAAGGTTCCGGCTGGCCGAATTTTGCCCATCGTCGAGATGATTTGTCTACCGGTCTCACCAATACCCCGGTTCAAAAAGTCATCCGGACCTGCACGAAACTGGAAGATCATTAAGATTGTCATGGGCACTGAGATAATCAAGACCCAACGTCCCAGAGCTTTGACATCTTCGAGGGTGAAAACCTTGGCAATCAAAAAGATAAACGGCAAGTGCAGAAAATTCGTCCGTAGACCGAATAGGACCACTGAGATGTTGCTCTGGCCTTCAATCACCGTTGCGAGCAAACCAGCTGGAAAAGAGATCAGAGCCAGGGCGAGAGTGGCAATCGAAAAGCGGTCTTTCGGCAGGATCCCGGCCCGAAAAGCAAAGTAGTATGCAAGGATCACCACTGGATCGCGCACGACCAACAGGGGGGTGGACAACTGCGGCAGAAACCACTTCCTGAGTGCCCCCTCGATGATGAGTAGCCAGAAGTAAATCCAGATCAGCCGACGAACATTGGCAATATCGGATCTAGCTAGCATACTTTTTCTCAGAGGTGATGATTGCTTTCAAGATTTTATCCTGATACTGCTTCCAACTCACCTGCAGGGCTTTGTGGCGGGCCTGAATCTTCATGTAGGCAAGCTGCTCACGGTTGTCGGCGAACCAGGCGAGTTTCTCTGCGATTGCTCGTGGAGAACGGATCGGTACTAAAAAACCGGTCTCACCAGGATCGATAAGATCCTCGCCGCCAGCATTAGGCGTAACGATCAGTGGCAGCCCGCAGACCATTGCCTCCTGCTGCACCAAGGCACGGCCTTCGACTATCGAGGGTAGGACGAGCAGGTCGCAAGATTGCATTAATTGCAAAACTTCATGGTGAGGCCGCGTCGATTCGTAGGTAAAGTGCGAATGTTGCCTGCGGTAAAACTCAATCGGCTGTAAAAGAGAGCCCATCACCACCAGTTCGATTGCTTTTCGGTCGAGTAACTTGACCGCTGCAAACAGATCGGCAAGGCCCTTGCGCTGGCTCATTGAGCCGGCGAACAGAACCCGCAAGGGGCTGTGGCGCTCCTTGACCATGGGTGGAGCGGGTGGAGCGTCAGTTGGCGAGCCGAACTCGGCGACGATACAGTGTTTAGTATGCCGTATCATATCCGGCAACGTATCGAAGACAAATTTGCTTGGGCAGACTACTACATCAGCTAGGGCAAGTTCTTCACTTTTGCGTTCTAGTTTTGCTACCGAATCGCGGGTCCCCATCAAGGTCGGCTCCCACTCCGGCCAGCGCTCCGCTTCCTCGCGCAGCAGCAACTGGCTAGTCTGCCAGTGGGCAATCGGCAGGTCGTAAACGCGCTTCAATCCCAACTGGCGTGCAGCTTGAAAAGTGTGAAGTGCCGCATCCTCATAGCAGTAAACTACGGACGCTCGACGTTGCGGCAACTGCTGGGCGACATAGTGATCGAGCGAATTCCAGACTGCATCGACTGAAGCCCAGCCCGTTTCGTGGGCCGTTAAAAACGATAGACCCAGACGGGCTGCTGCCAGCCGTGCTACCTCTCGCCAAGGCGAAGTTTCTACTTTCGGGCCGGACAGTGCATAAGTGCGTCTCAGTAGTTCCTTGCGAATCCCCGATGGAGCGGAGGTCACATACCAATCTTCCGGCTTGACTGCAACCGTAGTGTAGAAAGCTTCGAGTATCCCGGCCTGTTCAAGAGCAGTAAGCAAGGCCCGCACGAAGGTGTTCCCGGTCGGATGGCTCAACAGGACATTCATAACGTGCTTTTCTGAGAATAAAAAATCGCCTAGCAACCGTGGGTGGCTTTCTCCTGCTTTATCTTAGCAGGCGCTTAGGTTCGGCATTCTCACACCTCCCTACTCTCCTGCAATGCATGGACAAACTGCATAGCTATTTTCTGCACACCCGAGTAAACAGGCCCGCGCCCTCTCTTGTTTACAACGCGGGATAGAAAGTTATCGTCCACTCGCCAGAAAAGCGGCTCTTCTGGCTCAGGTGATCCCTCCCTCAGCAGCCATGGCTCCCCATCCCAATTGAAGACAACGGGCAACCCATGCTCTATCATCGCAGCTATCGTCGAACTTTTTCCTGCAATATTGAACGATGTAGTAGAAATACCAAAATCAAGAGAGTTGAGCAACTCTGATATTTTTTCGGTGGGCTGCTCATCGAGGCGCAGGAAGGTGAGAGTGGACGAATACGTTTCGACGAGTCTACTCCAGACTGCTGCTCCGTTCCTTAGGTGACCCACTGAAATTACAGCTATTTTGTAGCCATACTGCTGGACCAACTCAAGAAGATATTGAAACAAAGGTTCAGCAGGCCAATGTGTTTGGATGGTTCCGAAGAAACCAAACAAAATGCACTTGTGACGGTTTTCAGAGCTAATCCCGAACCCATTCGCTTTGAGTGCAGTGAATACCCAGCTATCGCCACTGATCCCTCCGTTGTGGATTGTACCGAACATAGGCAACATCTGCGCCTGGATACGATGCTGATTGAGTAGATCTCTATAGTGAGGATTGCTGGTATGAATAACATTCGGATTCAACTTGCAAATCAGGCGCCCGATAAAATATCTCTGGACCATGCCGATGATTCTCTGCTTAAGCCGGACTCTGTGATTCTCGCCAATCCACACTTCGTGGAACATGAAGTGGAGTTTGCAACCACGGAAGAGAGGCTGTAGGTGCTTATCGAGGTCGTAGTTAATCCCTTTACTATTGAAGCTGTAGGGGACGAAGTGGAAACTCAGCCAATCCGGCTGCACCTGCTCTAAAAAATGTTGTGCCTGCCGGGTTCGTTCCGGCCAGCCAAGTTGTGGGGATATGCGCAGGGTGCTTAGGGGACTATTGTCTATCTGTGAACGCGACTGCAAGAAGGGGTCTTCTAAAGCAATTAAGCTGCAAGTGTGGCCTTGCTTTGCGCATTCGAGTGCCAGCAACCTGACATAATCGCCAACCCCGTCCCGTCCTGGCTCAAGG
>JACMIX010000305.1 GCA_014380935.1 Gloeobacterales cyanobacterium ES-bin-141
CGAGGTCGTTGCCCGCGATGAGCGTGAGGGGGGACTGCGGGCCATCCTCAACTACGGCCATACCATCGGGCACGCCATCGAGACCGCCACCCGTTACCGCCGCTATCTCCACGGTGAAGCAGTCGGTCTCGGGATGGTCGCGGCTGGCCGCGTTGCCGCAGAACTCGGCCTCTGGAGCAAGCAAGAAGCCGAACGCCAGGAGACGCTGCTTGGCCGCGCCCGCCTACCCGTTTGCTGGGACCACGATATCAATACCGCACAGTTGCTCGAACTCACCGAGCTTGACAAGAAAGTCGAGGCCGGGAAAGTGCGGTTCATCCTGCCCGAGACCATCGGCCGGGTGCGCGTGAGTGCCGATGTGCCGCCCGCCGTCCTGCACCGCGTACTCGACACGCTGCGCTTAGCCACGCCTTAACCGGTCGCCGGGGGGTCGCTGTTACCATGAGAAGAGTTGTCAAATCCGTTGAGTCTTTGCTGTGTTCAAGACCTGGGTATATCTGATTGACACCGTCCAGATGGACGCCCGCGCTGCCTTCGAGAAGGACCCTGCTGCCCGTTCCTGGCTTGAGGTGCTGACTTGTTACCCAGGTCTACAAGCCATCGTGTTTTATCGGGTTGCTCACCTCCTGCACCGCAGCCGCCTGTATTGGCCGGCCCGTTTTCTGGCACATATTGCCCGCTGGCTGACCGGGGTTGAGATTCATCCGGGGGCGACGCTCGGGCGGGGCATCTTTATCGACCACGGCATGGGCGTCGTTATCGGCGAGACCGCCATTGTCGGCGATGGGGCGCTCATTTATCAGGGAGTGACACTCGGCGGAACCGGTAAACAAAAAGGTAAGCGTCACCCTACCCTCGGTCACAACGTCGTCGTCGGAACGGGTGCCAAGATCCTCGGCGATATCGAGATCGGCGATAACACCCGCATCGGAGCCGGCTCCGTGGTACTGCGCTCGGTACCCAGCGATTGCACAGTTGTCGGAGTCCCGGGCCGGGTCGTCTACCAGGCAGGCGAACGCATCGACCCGCTTGCCCATGGCCAGGTGCCTGACCCGGTAGCCGATGTCATCCGCACACTCGTTCGGCGGGTAGACGAGCTTGAAAGCGAATTGCAACAGTTGCGCGCCGCCAAATTAGGCCAGCCGGTGCCGCCGAGTTGCTCAGTCGAACCTGACGTCTGCGAAGACTTTCGGTGCGGTTAGGCAACTGCGACCCTCTCATACCCTGTAGAGGACCCGTTGTCCCGATTGGGCAACGGTTGCGCTCCCGGAATGCGGCTCACGTCCGGTAGAATCGGAGCCAAAACCGTATGCCACAACTTACCCGCCGCCAACTGCTGGGTATGGGGCTTGCCGGAGCTAGTCTCGCAGGCTGCAGCCGTCAGGCTTCCGCCTACTTCGGACGGCTCGACCCTCCCAAGGAATCTATCCTGCGCATCGGCAACGCCTCGGAGCCAACCTCCCTGGACCCTCACAAGGTTGGTGGTGTGATCGGCGAGCTGCACCTCTCCATTGCGCTGTTCGACGGCCTGACCGAATACCACCCGCGCACGCTCGAACCCCTCCCTGCCATCGCCGAGCGCTGGTATCCGGAGGATGGGGCCAGGGTGTGGATGTTCCACCTGCGTCCGGGAGTGGTCTGGAGCGACGGCAAACCCTGCACGGCCGAGGATTTTGTCTACAGCTGGCGCAGGGTCGTGGACCCGGAAACGGTCTGTCCCTACGCGAACCTGCTCTACTACGTCCGTAACGGACAGCGCGTCAACGAAGGCAAACTGCCGACCGCTCAGCTGGGCGTACAGGCTGTGGACCCCCTGACCCTGCGCATCGAGATGGAGGAACCCACTGTTTATTTCCCGAACCTGACCTCTTTTTTCATCTTCCGACCCGTCCCCCGCCAGTCGATTGCCGCCTACAAAGAGCGGTGGGCTCGCCCCGGCAGCATGGTGAGCAACGGTGCCTTTCGGCTCGTCGAACACGTACCCTACCACCAGGTTGTGATGGAACGCTCGCAAACCTACTGGGACCGGAAACACGTCCGGCTCGACAAACTCTATTTCTTGCCAATCACCGACTTCTCCCAAAACATCAATCTCTATCAAGCAGGCGAAATGGATGTGATGGTCGGGGGTGCTCTGCCCCGTCCGCTGCTCAGCGAGTTGCGCAAACACCGCGACTACCACGTGGACGGCAAGTTCATTACCTATTACCTCACCTTCAATTGCAAGCGCGAACCATTCAACGATCCCCAGTTGCGGCAGGCCCTGAGTCTGAGCATCAACCGCCGCGACCTGGCTGTGCGCTTTTTGCGCGGGGACGGGGAACCGGCCAGTAGTTTCGTTCCTCCAGGTATACCTGGTTACCGTAGCCCTGCGCTCCAGACGCAAGCTGTCCCGGACCTCGCCGGTCTGCCGCCCCTTACCCTCCACTCGATGACCCGTGAGCCGGACCGGACCGTGACCGAAGTTCTCCAGAGCATGTGGAGCGAACGCGGTATCCGCGTCGAACTACAAAGCGAAGAGTCTCAGACTTTTCTCGCCCGTCTCCGCCGCCATGACTTTGGGCTCGCAGTCGCCCGCTGGGGGGGCGACTACCTCGACCCGACCACCTTCTTGAACCTCAACAACGGTCCCAACCCGCAAAACTACTCCGACTGGGACGATCCCGAGTACCGCGCCCAGATGCGCCGTGCTGCCGTGGAGGCGGACGC
Source organism: Gloeobacterales cyanobacterium ES-bin-141 (assembly GCA_014380935.1). Classification (GTDB taxonomy): domain Bacteria; phylum Cyanobacteriota; class Cyanobacteriia; order Gloeobacterales; family Gloeobacteraceae; genus JACMIX01. The sequence continues at coordinate 2,710 of JACMIX010000305.1, forward strand.
CGCCCGCCGTTACCGGCTGCTTGCCGCGGCTGAGGCCCGACTACTTGAACAGACACCGATAACACCTCTGTTTCATACCGGCCTGCAATACCTGCGCAAGCCCTGGGTCAACGGTTGGGAGCCTAACCTTCAGGACCTACATCCCCTCAAATACGTCAGTGTCGATCAGACCTGGCAACCTGTGTGAGCGTCAAGTCTCACGCTCTGCCCCTAAAATGTTTCCCTATAACAGTTCAGCGATACATCGGTCCATGCAACACTGGCTTTTGATCATGACTGGCCTCATGCTGGGGCTTGGAGCGGCACTCCCGCCTGCTGCCGCGCAGACGACACCTCCAGAGACGATTGAGTGCGAGGTGCTAGTAGCAGGTGGCGGCCTGGGTGGAATCGCGGCTGCCCTCGAGGCCCTGCGCCTCGAGCGAAAAGTTTGCCTGACGGAGATAACCGACTGGATAGGTGGACAGGTCAGCCAGCAGGGCGTCTCGGCCCTCGATGAGCGTCCACTACAGCGGGAAAACGACCTGTTTGCACAGGGATACCTCGAATTTCGTGCCCGCGTGCGCCAGGACTACGGTGGGGTGAGCAATCCCGGCCAGTGCTGGGTGAGCGTGCTGTGCTTCTCCCCCCGGGTCGGCGTCGAAGTTCTCGATGACATGCTCGCCCCTTACCGGCGCTCGGGCCGCCTCGTGCTCCTCACCAACACCGTCATCAAGGGCCTCGATACTGAGGCAGGTCAAATCCGCTCTGCCACTGCCCTCATGCACGGCGAGCGCGACCCCGAGCAGGGAGTCAATAGCCTGCCCCTCTCCCATTTCATCCAGGACTGGTATGACCCCCGGCCTTCTGAGTTGTTCACCAAGCGCCTCGTCCGCCTCGTCCCCCCACCTGCCCGCGAGGGTAGCCGGTTGAAATGGATCGTCATCGACGCGACCGAGACCGGGGAATTGCTGCCCCTGGCCGGGGTACCTTATCGCCTGGGCACAGACTTGCAGAACCGCTGGGAGCCCAGTGCCAGCCCGCTTGGCACCGACCCCTACTGCACCCAGGGTTTCACCTATACATTCGTCATGGAGCAGACGGCTATCCCTGAAGTGTCCATCAAGCCAGCCGACTACGAATCACCTTACAACAAGCTCTACTACAGCTACGAGAAAGAGCGTTTCGACTTTGCCTCGATCTTTACCTACCGCCGTATCAGGGGTACGGTCCCCGGCATGGGTGTAGGAGCGCTGCGCGACGGTGACCAGTCGATGCAGAACTGGACCTGGGGCAACGATTGGCGGCTCTCGACCCCGACTACCAACCTCGTCTTGACCCAGTCGCAACTAGAGGAAGAGGGGCAACTGCAAAAGGGCAACTGGCGGGGAGGACTGCGCACCGAGGCCCTCGCAAGCGCCGAGGCCCATGCCCTCGGCTACTACTACTGGCTGGTTGCGGGCAGGAGCGATTCTCAACTCCAGAAAATCAATCCCGACTACCGCAAAGACTATTACTTCCGTTACGCGTTTTTGAAGGGCCGCGAGAGCCCTATGGGAACAGAGCACGGCCTCTCCCGCTACCCTTACATCCGTGAGGGTCGGCGGATCATCGGTCGCACCTCGACGAGCTACCCCGACGGCTTCACCATTTATGAAACAGACATCTCCCGCGAACGGTCCCTCCACCCGGGTCGTCCCTACCTGTTCTTTGACAGTGTCGGCATCGGGCAGTACAACATTGACTTTCACGCCTGCCTCAAGGAAAACCTGGAACCCTCACCCTACGAAGCCCGCGAAGCGCCCGCACCGAGCTATCCCTATCAAGTCCCCCTACGCGCTCTGATTCCCCAGCGCATCGACAATCTGCTGGCAGGCAACAAGAATATCGCCACCTCCCACATCACCAACGGTTCCTACCGGGTCCATCCGATTGAGTGGTCCATCGGTGCCGCTGCCGGCAATACGGCTGCTTTCGCACTGGTACGCAACCTTTTTCCAGCTGAGCTTGTCAGTGGCGCATCCGACCGTTTACTGAATGCGCTGCAAGCTCAGATCATCTCCCAGGGCAACCCCATTCAGTTCCCCGGCATGACTATCTTTACCACCCAGTGGGCTGACCACAAGTAGCCGAGTACTAGTAGGAAATCATCTCCATTTAGACTGAAAACAATCTCTAATTAGATAGAGAGCTGTCCTACTACTTTTGAAAGAAAATGTGAGCAAATACAAAACAGCTGCTGATTGTGCTTTCCCTTCCTCCAACACTTAAGACCAACTATACAGTGGCTACTTTCACCGACAGCCCTCAGAGCACAGCAGACTGGGAGTGCTTCCTAGCCTGGCTTGCCGCCGAATCCGGGTTGGACCTGCTTGCCTATAAGCCCCACCAGATTTATCAGCGACTCGCCCCTCGCCGTCAGATGGCTGATTTTACAACCTGGACGGACTATCGCCGCCATCTGCAGGTTCACCCCAATGTCCTGAAGCATCTCATGCAGAATTTGACCATTTCGGTCAGCAGCTTTTTTCGCGACCCGGAGTTGTGGGAGATTCTGGAGCAAAATCTCTCCTCGCAGCCGGGCTCTACTCCACTCAGAGCCTGGTCAGCCGCGTGTGCAGGCGGACAGGAGCTTTACTCGCTCGCGATTCTGCTGGACCGCTCGGGCCGCCTGGCCGGTAGTGAACTGATCGGCAGCGACTGCAATGGTCAGAGCATAAACCAGGCCATCCGGGCCGAGTATCGGTTTACCCGTCTTGATGAAGACCTGCCAGAAGGCCTGCGAGGCTATGCTCAAGCCCGTAATAGCGGCTACGTCCTGAGCGAGCGGCTACGTTCTGCGGTCAGTTTTCGCCAGGAGGACCTGTTTCGTCAGCCGTTCAGTGGCAATTGGGACTTGATATTTTGCCGCAATTTACTGATTTACTTGAATGAGCAGGCGCAAACCCGCTTGGTGCGCCGCCTCGCTCAGGCGCTCAGACCCGGGGGTCTTTTGTTCCTCGGCCGGTCTGAACGCGTCTCTCTACCGTCTCGGCTGGGTCTGGTTCAGATTGTTTCTTGTCTGTATAGACGCAAAGAGCTACTACAAGCCGAGTTCCCGCTCCACTCGGGGTACCAAACGTGACTGCACCCGCAAAGCGATGGAACTTCTCGCTTACTCAGCGTCTGACCTTCGGTATGGGCGGCATCCTCGTGATGCTGGTCGCAGTTACTCTCCTGGGGCAGTGGCTGGTGAACAACCAGGTAACTGCGCTCAAGCAGTCTTACCGGCAGAGCAACGAACTCAAAGAAACCATCAACCGGCTCTCCCAGGGAATGGTCGATCAGGAGACAGCGGTCAGGGGATTTATTATCACCCGACAGGATGAGTTTTTGGAACCTTTCTATCCCGGTCGTACCACCTACCTCAAGGCAGTAGAAGACATACAGGGATTCTCTCGGGAGCTAGCACTAACGGATGCGGTAGCGGCCGCGGAGCTGAATGCGGATATAGAGGGCGCTCGGCGTGAAGCTGAAACCTGGTATGCACTTGCGCGATTGCAAATAGACCGGGCACGCAACGGAGACTCTCCCTTACCTGAGATCGAAGGCAAACGCCTGTTCGACCGGTTCCGGCAGTCGGTACAGAGTGTCAAGCAACAGGATTCAGAACTGGTTCAGGCTATGGAAGTCAAGCTAGTCGAGCGCCAGACGCTCACTCAGAGCTTTCGCCTCGGGATGCTCGCATTTGCCAGTCTAATCGGCGTTCTGGTGGTTGCAAATTTGATCCGTGAATTGCGTCGCCCCCTCGGTTTGCTTGAAAATACCGCCCTCGCACTCAGCCAGGGCAATCTCGATGCTCGAGTACCGGATGAACTCGTGAACACGGGCAACGAACTGGCGGTGTTTGCCGGGACCTTTAATCAGATGGCTGACCAGCTTCAGCTC
>JACMIX010000306.1 GCA_014380935.1 Gloeobacterales cyanobacterium ES-bin-141
CCGCGTCGAGGAGCCCGCGCTTGTCGCCGAACAGGCGGTAGATGGTGGGTGCCTGCACGGCGGCGGCGGCGGCGACTGCACGCGTGGTCGCGGCGTCGCGGCCACCAGAGTCGATCAGCCCGGCGGCGGCCACGACGATACGTGCGCGAACATCGTCCACACGTGCGGCTTCGTCGGCGATCGCGTTCGGCTCGTCCATGAGCACAGAATAACGCCAGCGCCTTTCCAGCGATAGTCGCCCCTTGTTACCGTCGGCATGCAGCGCTATCGTAGAAATGTTAGCGCTGATAGCACTGTAATATCGTCAACGCAGGAGTCGTCTATGATCATCGTCACCGGAGCCACGGGCCACCTCGGACGTGCGATCGTCGAGAAGCTCGTCGAGCGTGTCCCCGCAAACCAAGTGGGCGCCAGCGTCCGCGATTTGGAAAAGGCCGCCGATCTGGAGGCGCTCGGCGTCCGGGTCCGTCAAGGCGACTTCGATGATCCAGAAAGCCTGCGGCACGCTTTCGAGGGTGCCGCGCAGGTGCTGATCGTCTCGTCCAACGCGCAAGCATACGGGGGCGACCCGCTTACCCAACACCGCTCAGCCATCGAGGCGGCGCGCGCTACCGGCGCAGGGCGGATCGTCTACACCAGCCACATGGCCGCGAGCGACTCCTCGGCGTTCCCCCCGATGCTCGACCACAACGCGACCGAAGCAATGCTTCGTCAGTCCGGGCTGGCGTGGACCGCGCTTCGCAACGGCTTTTACGCGGCGAGCGGCATTGCCCTGATGGGCGATGCACTAGAGACAGGCGTGCTCGAGGCGCCGGTGGACGGCAAGGTTTCGTGGACGGCGCACGCCGACCTGGCTGAGGCCGCCGCGATCATCCTGGCTAACGAGGGGCGGTACAACGGGCCAACACCACCGCTCACCGGATCGCAGTCACTCGATCTCGCCGACCTCGCCGGTATCGCGTCGGAGCTGCTGGACCGTCCCGTTCGCCGACAGACTCTCCCGGATGAGGACCTGCGGGCGAGAATGGCAGCGCGTGGACCGGATCGCGCCGCGGACATGGTGCTGGGCCTCTACGTTGCGAGCCGAGAGGGCGAATTCGCACCCGTCGATCCGACGCTCGAGCGGCTGCTGGGTCGTCGTCCGATTAGCATGCGAGACCTGATCGCGGAGAAGGTGAACAGCTGACGCCGCCGGGAGCTTGCTCCCGGCGGTGGCGTAAAGACTGGCTCAATTGCCCGCTTTTCGCTCCCTGGTTCTGGCCCGCAGTTCTGACCAGGTCATATCTGCTGAGAAAAGCAAATTTCTGGCTAGGGGTATTACCGGGGCTGAGTATCGAGGAATTGCCGAAGCAGGACATGCTTTCTACTTCAGCCACGCGGAAGAAACGGCAAGAGTCGTACTCGAATTCTTGAAAAGATCCCGTTCCTTCGCCTCTTGAACTCTAGAAGAGTAACTCCGCTGTTACGTCCCAAATTAAATGGGTTCTCGGCCTCTTATAAGGACCAGGCGACTGAGGAGCCGGATGCCATAAAAGTGGCACGTCCGGTTTTGAAGACCAGCCGGGCAGTCGCCCACTCGGCTGAGTTTAATCACAGCCTGCCTCTACCCATATCCCGTTTGTATCCGTGCTTTAGGGGCACACTGCTGCGTGCCCTTGCCCATATCCTTAGTAGGGCCACTTCCAATCGCGGATCTCGGGCATGTCGTCGCCGTGGGTGGTGATGTAGTGCTTGTGCTCGATGAGCTTGTCGTGGAGTATCTGTTTGACGTGGGCACCGCGGTACTTGAGGCGGGTGACACGATCAATCACATCGTCGGCCAGGCTGAAGCGGTCCAGATCGTTGAGGACGACCATATCGAACGGAGTCGTCGTCGTGCCCTCTTCCTTGTAACCGCGCACGTGCAAGTTGACGTGGTTGGTGCGACGGTAGGTGAGCCTGTGGATCAACCAGGGGTAGCCGTGGTAGGCGAAGATAATCGGCTTGTCAACCGTAAAAAGAGAGTCGAAGTCCTTGTCCGACAGACCATGGGGGTGTTCAGTACTCGGCTGCAGGCTCATCAGGTCCACCACGTTGACCACCCGGATTTTGAGGTCGTCGAAGTGCTGGCGCAGGATATCGACGGCGGCCAGGGTTTCGAGAGTCGGCACATCCCCGGCGCAGGCCATCACCACATCCGGTTCCTCTCCCTGGTCGTTGCTTGCCCACTCCCAGATACCGATGCCCTTGGTGCAGTGCTTGATAGCGGCGTCCATGTCTAGAAATTGCAGTGCGGGTTGCTTGCCGGCCACGATGACATTGACGTAGTGGCGGCTGCGCAGGCAGTGATCGGTCACCGACAGGAGGGTATTGGCATCCGGCGGCAGATAAACCCGGATGATCTCGGCCTTTTTATTGACGACGTGATCGATGAAGCCGGGGTCCTGGTGGGAGAAACCGTTGTGGTCCTGCCGCCAGACATGGGAGGTCAGCAGATAATTCAGCGAGGCAATGGGCCTACGCCAGGGAATATGGCGGGTCGTCTTCAGCCACTTGGCATGCTGGTTGAACATCGAATCGATGATGTGGATAAAGGCTTCGTAGCAGGAGAACAGGCCATGACGGCCCGTGAGCAGATAGCCCTCAAGCCAGCCCTGGCAGGTTGTTTCGCTGAGGATTTCCATCACCCGTCCTTCGGGTGACAGGTTGTCGTCTTCGGGGAGTATCTCGGCTGCCCAGGTCTTGTCGGTGGCTTCAAAGACACTGCTCAGGCGGTTGGAGGCAGTCTCGTCCGGTCCGAACAGGCGGAAGTTACGGTTGGCCTGATTGAGCTTCATCACATCGCGCAGGAACTTGCCCATCACACGGGTAGATTCGGCGTAGCCGGTGGCCGGGTTGGACACCTCGACTGCGTAGCTCCTGAAATCGGGCATCCTCAAGTCCCGCAACAATAGGCCGCCGTTTGCGTGGGGATTGGCTCCCATGCGACGTGCCCCGACCGGGGCGAGTGCCGCGAGCGTGTCTATCAGCCTGCCGTTCTCGTCGAAGAGTTCTTCGGGCTTGTAGCTTTTCATCCACTCTTCGAGCAACCGCACATGGTCCGGCTTGCTCGCCATCTCGGCAAACGGTACCTGGTGCGACCGCCAGGAGCCCTCGGTTTTGAGGCCATCGACTTCCTTGGGTCCGGTCCAGCCCTTGGGGGTGCGCAGTACGATCATCGGCCACTGGGGACGGCCCGCGAAGCCATGTGTGCGCGCCTCCTGCTGGATTGCCTTGATGCGGGCGGTGATCGTGTCGAGTGTGTCCGCCATCTGTTGGTGAACAATCTCGGGGTCGGATCCTTCCACGAAGTAGGGCTTGTAGCCGTAACCCACCATCAGGCTTTCGAGTTCGGATTCGCTCATGCGCGCAAGCAGTGTAGGATTGGCGATCTTGTAGCCGTTGAGGTGCAAGATCGGCACAACCGCTCCGTCGTGAACCGGGTTGAGGAACTTGTTCGAGTGCCAGGAAGCCGCAAGCGGCCCAGTCTCCGCCTCGCCATCACCAATGACGCAGCAAACGAGCAGATCCGGATTGTCAAAGGCGGCTCCAAAGGCATGGGTAAGCGCATAGCCCAACTCGCCGCCCTCGTGAATCGAGCCCGGAGTCTCGGGGGCAACGTGACTGGGAATGCCGCCGGGAAAGGAGAACTGAGTGAAGAGCCGCCCAATCCCCTCTTCATCCTGGGAGATGTTCGGGTAGAACTCGCTATAGGTACCTTCGAGGTAGGTATTGGCGACCAGACCGGGACCGCCGTGGCCGGGGCCGGTAATATAAATCACGTCGAGGTCGTACTTCTTGATGATCCGATTGAAGTGGACATAGATGAAATTCAGCCCCGGCGTAGTCCCCCAGTGACCCAGTAGCCGTGGCTTGATGTGCTCCAGTTTTAAAGGTTCCTTCAGGAGCGGATTGTCACGTAGATAGATCTGTCCAACACTGAGGTAATTAGCAGCCCGCCAGTAAGCGTTCAGAGTTTGCAACTCTTCGGCGCTCAAGGGTTGTACTTGAGTCAAGGTTGTCATCCCCAATACTCCTTATATGGAATTACATTTACTATTCGTTGAAAAAACACATGAAAACGCACGATTATGGGGAGTCTGATTTTTTCCCAGGATACTGTGTTCGCGGTACAGCCGTGAAATCAAAAGATACAAATACCTGGTTGTCAAACTAGCGGGACTCTCAACCGGGGAGGTGCCTCCTGTGAGGCAGTCACAATTTTTCATCAAACGGGGTGTCTGCAACCTGAGCGCGGGGCTACTCCTGCAACCGAGAGCCTGTCCAGTTGCAAGAGCGATTAAGATTTTTTTCAGGTCCGAAACCAGTTCAGAAAAGCCGATGAAAATTAAGGTGTACTGCTGAGGTTCAAGGTCCCTTCGTGGGCTGCGAGCCATTGTGTAGCCTCCATCTATCAGTTTTCTGCAATTAGAAAAGATGCCCGGTAGGAGCAGCTGCAAGCTGTACCTGATAGCTCCGCTGGCATCGGGTTAATTGCTGTCCTTTTGAGAGGTGAACTATGTCTGAACTGACAAGGCTGCAAATTATTGTGGCTTCGCTGGGCATCCCGGTAGGGGCGGCGATGCGTCTGCGCGGACTGGATCTAGCCGGAATCGACCTGACTGGCGGAGTCGATCTGTCGTTGGCTGACTTTTCTTTGAGTAATCTGACCGACGCCAGACTGTCTCTAGCCAATCTTGCCGGTGGCAGATTTCACAAAACCGATCTGCGTCTCGCGCATCTCGAGCAGGCTGATCTACAGGGGGCGACCTTCACGGGAGCGATCATGGCAAAGGCTAATCTCAAATACGCGAACCTGCGAAAAGCCGATTTGCGTGGTGCCGACTTGAGCAAGGCCGACCTGACAAAAGCCGACCTGACCGATGCCCGGTTGCAGGGAGCCAACTTGAGAGGAGCCTTCCTGAGCGACAGCAACCTCGAACGGGCGGACCTGACAGACGCGGACCTGACCGGTGCGGACCTGCGCAGGACCATTTTGATCGACGGCAACCTCCAGGGAGCAAAACTTGTGGGGGCCTGCCTGGCCGGGGCACACCTGATCGACGCTGTTCTGACCGGGGCTGTTCTGACTGCTGCAAATCTAAAGGAGGCCGATCTTTCCAGAGCAGTCTTTCTCAACGCTGATCTCACCGGAGCCAACCTTGACGGAGCAGACCTGACCGGTACCGATCTAAGCAGGACAATCCTCAAAAACACCCAGTGGGACCAGCCAACAGAATAAGACGCATTGCACGCAGAATCAAAACGGTTCAGCATATGAACATTTTGAAACCCTCTCCCTGAGAGGGTTTCAGGCTTTACAATGTTACGAAATGCGCTGCTTAACAATTGATACTGTAAGCTAATCTCTACCCCATGTCCCAAGCTCAAGTCACCTTCATTTTCGATGTGCAGTATGTATCCGACCGAAGCACAAATTCAAGCCTGGCAGGATGAAGCCAGGTGCCGTTATCCGGACTTCGACCTGGTATTACAGTTGCGCCTCACCAGGGGAGCAGCAGAGTACAGCTTGCACTTTCAGTCGCGCTCAGGAACATGTGCAGAGCAGATCGAGCTACTTTTTCCGCTTGAGCCCATCTGGTACCCAATCGATCTATTCTGGCGAGAGGATAGCAAAACTGAAGTTGATTTTATTTTCTCGCTTTACCCTGACCGCGCAAGCCTCACAAAAGCGCGTGACTCCGGTCTGCAACCTGCAACCTGGTTGAAGGTTGCATCAAGAGTAGGAGAAATCTTTGTTTTCTATTGCTGTTGTCGTTCAGGCTTAGTTGCCGTCATAGGACTGATAATTGGTCTGGCATCTGTCGGCTCCTGGATAGGGGCTCCGACACTCTGGATGATTGCTGCTCTTTTAATCGTATTCGCTGCGTTCTATGGCCCTTTCTATCTCGCGGCAATGATGCGTTCCAGACGGATGCCCGGTAGGAAGCCCTCTCTTTTCAGTTGAACTTAATTCTTTGAGATGCGAACAGGCACGTCCGTAGCAGGACCTACCCTGGCTCCACAACGTTTCCGTTCGGACAAGAGGCTTCTACTCAGTTGGCGACCGTGAAGGTCGAGGTGACGGTGCGGAAGGTGCCGTCGGTGCGGGCAAAGGTGGCTGTGATGGTGTGGGTGCCGTTGGTAAGTGTACGGGTGTCGAAGGGGTTGGCCTGGGTGATGGTCGGGTCCATGTTCGTCCCACCGGCAAAGTCGAAGGGGGCAGAGTGCTCCAGCCGAATAGGCGCGCCACCGCGGTCGGGATCGTCGAGGTAGAACTGCACACGTTTGAAGTCCGAGTCCTCGCCGCTTGCAAAGATATAGATGTTGCCCAAGACAGATTGGCCCGATAGAGGAGTCGGGTTGGCGCGATTGGGTGAGAGGCTCAGCTGCAGCGTGGGAGTCGTACTTTGTAATACGGATACGTTGTCAGAGTTGACGTTTGCCGTGGCGAGGTCGAGGTCGCCATCCCCGTTCAGGTCCCCAATCGTGATGGAGCGGGGATTACCTTTGACAGCAAAGTTCTGAGCAGAGACAAAGCTGCCATACCCATTGTTCTTCAACACAGACACTGTGTTGGGATCGGGATAACTATAAATACCGTTTGTGGTAGCGAGGTCGAGGTCGCCGTCTCCGTCTATGTCCCCTACCGCGATCGAGGTGCCTCCTCCGGGGAATTCTTCAGCCGTGGCAAAGGTGCCGTTGCCATTGTTCTTTAACACAAACACGCTGTTAGAACTAGCCGTGGCTATATCGAGGTCGCCGTCGCCGTCCAGGTCTCCAACGTTGATGGAGGAGAGCGAGTCTCCAGTGCTAAAATACTGGGCCGCAAAGGTGCCGTCGCCGTTGTTCTTCAGGACAGATACATTGCCATAGTTTCCAGAGTTGTGGGTGGCGAGGTCAAGGTCGCCATCCCCATCCAGGTCCCCAACTACAATACCGTAGCTCGGGCTATCAGTATTAAAGTTTTGGGGTGCGGCAAAAGTGCCATCGCCATTATTCTTCAATACGGACACAGTACCGATGTAGTAAGGAGATCTACCGCTGTTTGCCGTAGCGAGGTCGAGGTCGCCGTCCCCGTCGAGGTCCCCAACGGTGATGGAGCGGGGGGATTCTCCAGTGGCAAAGTTTTGAGGGGTAGCAAAGGTACCGTTGCCATTATTCTTCAATACGGACACAGTACCGATGTAGTCAGGATAACTACCTCTGTTTGCGGTGGCAAGGTCAAGGTCGCCGTCCCCATCCAGGTCCCCAATCGTGATGGAGAAGGGTTGATCTCCCGCAGCAAAGTTCTGAGGAGCGGCAAAGGTACCGTTGCCGTTGTTCTTAAACACCGA
>JACMIX010000307.1 GCA_014380935.1 Gloeobacterales cyanobacterium ES-bin-141
ACTTTGGCTGCCAGGTCGGGATCGCTATCTTTGTACTTAATACTTAACAGGTCTGTTCGGCGTAGAGGCTGCACCTTCAATATTTTTAGAAAATCCTCGGGTTTGAGCGGTCCTTCACGCCTCAAATCTTGCAAAGATAGACGCTTGATGACGGTCTCAGCTACGGGCCGTGATTGAATAAGCTCGGTTTGTGTGTCAAGTGGGTTGCCGAAAGCAACCGAACTAAGCTGTCCGAATGCAGCGCCTGCACCACCAGACAAACCAGCACCTGCGGCTGCCGACAACGAGGAAGTTTTTTGTTTTATAAGTAGTTTTGCTTCTGCCTCGTAAATGGAAGATTGAGTGAATGTCCAGAGAGCAACCAACAAAAAAACTACCAGGAACGTCACACCCACGTACACCCTATGTCTTACGAGGATACGCAGATAGTCACGAAGCCCCATTCAACCTCCTTACAACGCACGACTGTTCAGAAATTTTACACCGAACTCTCAAAAAGCAATGATCAGACTTCAAAATAGTCCAAAAGGTCACCCTTCATGTCCCTGGCAGATGGTGACTTGCTGACACTTGCGATAGTTCCGCCGGATTTGACCAAAACTAGCTGATATTCATCTACAACGAGCCCATGGACGGACAGCTGACCCTGAGACGCGCTTAAAATCAAGGCATCATCTCTTGCTTTACCATGCTCAAAACAGGCATTGTCGGTCTACCCAACGTTGGCAAGTCTACCCTCTTCAATGCCCTGGTCGAGAGCGCCAAGGCAGAGGCGGCCAACTTTCCCTTCTGCACTATTGAGCCCAACACGGGTGTGGTGGTCGTTCCGGACGAACGTCTGGAGGTTCTGGCCCGCGTCGTCTCAAGCCGCACGATTATCCCGACGCGCATCGAGTACGTCGATATTGCCGGACTGGTGCGAGGTGCCAGTCAGGGTGAGGGTCTGGGTAATCAGTTCCTCTCCCATATCCGACAGGTGGATGCCATCGTTCACATGGTCCGTTGCTTTGAGAGCAACGACATTGTCCATGTCGAGGGCTCGGTGGACCCTGAGCGCGATGTGGCCACCATCAATCTGGAACTTGCCCTCGCAGACCTCAGCCAGGTAGACAAGCGCCTACAAAAGATCGCCAAAACGGCCAAAACAGCCAGGGATCAGTACGAACTTGAAATATCAGTCCTGAACAAAATTGAGCGCCTGCTCAACGATGGGCGACCGGTACGCTCGGCGGGACTTAATCTCGAAGAATATCTCTCCATCGTCCATCTTGAGTTGCTGACGCTCAAGCCAATTATTTACGTTGCGAATGTCTCAGAAACAGAGTTGGTAAGTGGCAACCTCTATACCGAGAAACTTGCAAAGCTTGCCGCAGACGAAAACTCCGAAATGGTCATGGTCTCAGCCCAACTAGAAGCTGAACTCTCTGAACTGAGCAAAGATGAGCAGCAAGCCTTCCTAGAAGACCTGGGCGTTGATGGGTCTGGCCTTCTGCGTATGATTCAGGCCACCTACCGTCTGCTCGGTCTGGTGACCTTTTTTACTGCCGGTGAGAAGGAAGTCCGCGCCTGGACCATCATCCGGGGGACCCAGGCTCCTGGTGCCGCCGGCACTATTCACACGGATTTTGAAAAAGGGTTTATTCGAGCCGAGACGATTGCTTATCACGACTTGGTCACTGCCGGTTCTACGGCCGCCGGCCGCGAAAAGGGACTTCTGCGTTCAGAAGGCAAAGAATACATTGTCAAAGACGGTGACGTGATGCACTTTCGCTTTAACGTTTAGCCTATCCCCGGACGGAGACCGGCATGATTAAGTACCGGTAATCCTGTCTACCGACAGGTTGCAGGATGGCGGGATTGACGGCTCCATTCAAGCAAAAGGACACATCGGTCGCGTCGATTATTTTGAGACCTTCAAGCAAATAACGGACGTTGAAGGCGGCACTTAGGTCACTGCCGCGGTACTGAATGGCCACACTTTCTTTGCCTCGGCCAACATCGGGCGCATCGACCGAGATGGTGAGTGTAGGTTGGTTATCTCCACTTGCAAAGTCAAGTTTGACAATATGATTTTTCTGGCTTGCCAGTACCGAAATACGCTCGAGGGCAGCAATCAGCTGTTTGCGGTCAATGTCGGCTGTGTTGGTGAACTGCTTGGGCAGCAACTGGTGGTAGTCGGGGTAGCGGCCGTTCAGCAGGCGCGTCGTCAGGCACTGGTTGGGAAACTGAAAAATCATTTGCTTTTCGTCGAAGGTCACTTCGACCTCAGAAGCGCTCTGGGCGGCCAGAATCTTTTCGAGTTCACGCAAAGACCGAACCGGTAGAACCGCTGTGACAGTCCAATTAGCCCGTGCAGGTGACTCTTTGCCGGTTAGGAGGTCCACGCTGTAATAAGACAACCGGTGTCCATCAGTTGCAACGAACTCAACTCCCCCATCCACGGCGCGAATGGAGACCCCATTGAGAATCTGTTTGCTCTCATCGGTCGAAGCAGCAAACAGACTGCGCTGAATTCCGGTGAGCAACTCACCGATCGGCAGGACGTGGACAAGACCATCCGGTAGTCCGGGCAGCCGTGGAAATTCCTCCGCCCCGGCTCCTTGAACCTGGTACTGAAGTTGCTTGCCGCATTCGAGCGTGATGCGGTCGTCCTGGGTGATCTCAATCGTCACGTCCTCATTCGGCAGGCGCGTGACGATGTCCGAAAACATACGTGCTGGCAGGGTTGTCCGCCCGCCCTCCTCAACCATCGCCGCAAGCTGCGTGTAGATACCCAGATCAAGATCGAAGCCGGTCAGGGAAATCGTTCCGGACTGCGCATCCGCCTCAAGCAAAATGTTGGCAAGGATCGGATGGGTGGGTCTGGCCGCAACGGCACGGCCCACCAGGCCAAGATGCTGAGCAAGTTCGGATTGAGGGCAAAAAATCTTCACAAGTGCTCTCTGTGCAAGGCAGTACCAAGTGCAGAGAGTATAGCTTCAGGTTCTTCTAAATACCAGGTCTGAGTGGCAAATTAATCTTAGGTATCTGTCTGAAGTAATGTTTTCCACACAGCTATTCTTCTTCTAGAAATTATTATTTATATCTGTAGTAGTAGTAGGGGCTGGGGAAATGTTGAAATCGGAGCCGCAAGTCGCTCGCGATGGGCGATCCCCGCTCTTAACCCCTGTGGAAAACCTTGTGGATAAGTAGGGGTGTTCTCCACAGAGTATTTCTACTTGTGGAAAAAGGGGGTATTTCCCCACAGATTTTCAGGTAGTTTTCCACAGGTCTTCCACAAGCGGTCGATAAGGGGGCGTGGTAGAGTGTGCGCACTCTCAAAAGTGGTCTTGTTGGACAGATGCACACAGGTCTGATTTGGCGGTGGAGGTTCTCACTCTGGGGTGCATTGCTGGTCTGCTTGGCTGAGCTACCATCCATCGCGGCTCCCGTGGGTCTTGTTTTTGTTTTGCAGGAGCGTTCAGCAGCCAACGCCAACGGTGAGGTGACCACCTACCCGGCGATTGAATTTGTTGCACAGGTACGTGGTGAGCAATTCCGCAGCCCACCCTTACCCTCGATTACTGAGTACGGTTTGTTCGCCCAGACCAATTTTAAAGACCGGCGCTACTATGCACTGCGTGAGGACCGGCTGCTCGGTACGCTCACGACGGTTCTGCCTGAGAAATTGCCGACTATCTACAACAGCCTCGAGGCACCGGTGCGCTCAGAGCAGCCTGTGTTGCCTCTCTCGGATTTGCACCTGACTGTCGCAACCGATCAGCCCCTGAATGTCACCAACCGTAAGCCTGTTCCCGAGCAGACCGCGACCGAGGTGGATGCCCTTGCGCGCGCGGCACTGCTTAAAGAAGGCCTACCTGCAGCGCTGGCTACCGAAGTCCCGCGTCTGTGGATGTCCTCGCTGCGAGTGGGTGGGCGTCCTGAGGCAGTGGCGGCGCTGTACGGGCGGACTTTTAGTGCTAAGAGTGCAGACCTCACCCTCAAACGTCTGGTCAGTTTGCTGATTATCGCGGAGCCGGTGAGCGAGCAGGGCAAGACATCCTGGCAGAGCCGACTCAGTCTTGTGGGTGATGGGTCTCCCGAGAGTACGGTTGCCTACGGGCCGCTTGCCGTTGCTGACCTGAACGGAGATGGTTTCGAGGACATCCTGGTCCGCCAGACGCGTTTTGATCACTGGCAATACGGCATTTATAGTTTTTACCAGGGTAGCTGGCAGTCCCGTTTTACGGGCCGTGAGGGCAATTACGGGGTGGACTTGCCCAACCCGGATGAAGAAACTGACCCGGTCCAGTAAAATTTCGATGGTCCCGGAGTCGGACGCAGACATAAAATCCCAGATGGTGTAACTAGAGGTCACAAATGGATGAGGGTATTCCCCGCTCGAGTTGGTTTGATGAAGAGGACGGCCAGTTACAGCTTGCCAAGTATTTTCAGCGCATGGAAAGCTGGCAGAAGGCAATCGCCGACGGCAAGATTACCCCGGACGAATTACGTGCGCAGGGGGAACGGGTGATCGGTCTACTCAAGCAGGTGGAGGCCCTGGTCACCCCCGAGCAACGTACTACCCTGACCGAGATCTTTTACGAGATGGCTGTCCTGCAGGCAATGCAGGCGACGGCGCTGACCAGCAAACTCCAGTCTCCTGAGGAGGCCCCTGCCTCACGAAAGTCCGCGCATTTGAAATCCCAGACACATCACCTCGTTATCTGGCGACGGCCATCGAGTCGTGGTTCCGGTCTGAAGGCTTTGAGTCTCAGAG
>JACMIX010000308.1 GCA_014380935.1 Gloeobacterales cyanobacterium ES-bin-141
CCGGGGTAAGTAAGTAGCCGGAAACACCCACAACAGCCGCACCCCGATCACGACCACCGACACTACCGCCGCGTAGCCCAATAGCGTTGACAGGCTGCGCCCGCCCAGGTTGTCGAGTATGTATGGCAGTTGTAGCCCGATGAGGATGAACGCAAGGCCGTTGAAGACGAATTCAAGCATCTGCCAGACGGCGGTCGCCTGGTTGCGGCTGGCCGGGCTCATGATCTCGGGACTGCGGTAGCGGTAGTAGAGTCCCGTGGTCACCACCGCAAGCACACCTGATAGCCCCCACTGTTCGGCGAGCAAGTAGGCACCGTAGGCACCGAACAGCGTGAGGGCGATCTCGATAGGTGGGTCTTCAATCTGTTTTTGGAGCCAGGCAACCGCGAATCCTACCGCGAATCCCACTGCCACGCCGCCCACCACCAGCAAGACAAAGCGGCCTGCCGCCTCGACCGGCGAAAACATCCCCGTCACCGCGGCTGCGACTGCGAACCGGTAGGCAACCAGCCCCGAGGCATCGTTGACCAGACTTTCGCCTCCGAGAATGGTCGTGATCCGCCGCGGAACGCCGAGGCTTTCGGTTACGGCTGTGGCTGCCACCGCGTCCGGGGGTGAGACAATTGCCCCGAGCGCAAATGCTGCCGCCCAGGGGATGCTCGGCACCAGAGCGTGAACGACGGCGGCGACGGCGAAGGTGGTGACGAACACCAGCCCGAACGCGAGCAGCGAGATCGGTCGGATGTTCGCCCGAAAATCGCGCCACGGAGTGTACCAGGCTGCCGCGCACAGCAACGGCGGCAAAAACAGCACGAACACCAGTTCCGGATCGAGTTCCACACGCGGTAGCTCCGGTACCAGACTGAGAGCAAGCCCCCCGAGCACCAGCAAAATCGGGTAGGGCACACTCAACTTCCGTGCGACCACCACCAGCACGCAGATGGCTACGAGCAGTCCCAGGACAGTTTCGACGACGTGCACGTTTTCTCCTTCCCGGTACCGCTTGGCAGGCGCTCGGACACTTTGAGATTAGCAGTTGTCAAATAACCGTAGCGGATAGCTGCTGAGGACGCTAACGCTGGATGTCCACGAAGTTGATTTTGGTGTTGGTGCCCCCGGTGGCATCGATTGTCAGCCGTCCGTCCGTCACCTCTACCTGGAGCGTGACTTGCTTGTATTCCCGGTTGGGACTGGCCTGAAAGCGATTGAGACCTTGAACGCCCTCGATATTAATCGAGTGCTGGCTATCATACGTGTTGCCGGAACCGGGCATATCCCCGACACTGACCGTCACTATGTAAGTGCCGTCGGGCAGGGCGTACTCCCAGGCGGCTGGCGTTGTCTCCGCCGTAGTACTGGACGTACCGGGGGGATATTGCATGTGCATGATGGTATCGAGACGCTGATCGATCCCCGAGCGGTTGCGGTCTCTGGAGTTCGAGGCGACGCTCAGAGGTGTGGCGGTAGCAGCGCCCAGACTGTCCTGACGCACCCAGCCAAAGCCCCGCGAACTGCTGTAGGCCTGGCCGCTGTCCACCCGGTAGCCCGTGGGCAACGGGGCTGAGGACGGCTGGAAGTTGATCTTGGTGACCGTACTATTGGCAGTATTGCGGAAGGCGGCGGTGTAGGTAGTGTCCGCCGTGGGGGTGGAGATGATGTGAGAGATGGCCTTCCCGTCCGTCCAGGCATCGAACTGGTATTGTTCACCTTCGAGGGTTTGCGCAGAGATAGCTCCTAGCGTCCGCTCAAGCCCCACAACACTCTCAATCGTGATGGGGGTGGTCACGGGCTGTCCGTCCAGGGTGAGTTGCAGTCCCGAGGGAGTGGTAGCCAGGTTCAGGGCTACTAGACGCGGAAAGATATCCACCGAGGACTTGGCCTGAGCCCCCTTCGAGTCGGTCACGGTTAGCTGAATTCGGTACCACACGTCGGTGGCGGTTTCGCCCTGGGTAGGGATGGTGAACGAACCACTCTTGATACCCGTGAGTGGGCCGAGGAAGGGGTGAGTGTGGGTGCCATGGTAAAAAACCACGGTCCAACTGAAAGCACCGGCACCCAGGGTGCCGTCCTCCGGGTCCGTCGCCGTGCCCGCCACAGAAATAGTTTGGCCCCCACTGTAGAGGCTGCCGGGAATTGGAGAGGTGATCGTGGCCTGGGGAGGTGAGTTGGTTGTGATGGTCAGCGTGGCCTGATTGCTCGTGAGGCGACCATAGGCGTTGGAGACTACCACCCGGAACTTGGCACCGTTGTCCGCCAGAGTTGCCGAGGCGAGAGTATAGCTCGCGGTGGTAGCACCGGCAATATTCGTTTCGTTGCGCTGCCACTGGTAGGTCAGGGGTGCTGCCCCGGAGGCGGTGACTCTAAAAGTAGCGGATTGTCCCTCCTGTACCGTCTGGCTTGTGGGTTGGCGGGAGATGGCAGGAGCCTGACTCGAGGACAGCTTGTAGACCGCTTCGTTGTCCCTTGAAAGATAGTACAAGCTGCCGTTGCTACTCACTTTGACGTCCACGGGTCTCGCGGTCTCGCCTGCGAAGCGTGTGACGCTACCATCCGAGGCCAAGACATTGATCCAGCTGCCACAATAGTCAGCAAAGAAGTAACTGCCCACGTAGGAGGCCGGGAACTGCGCAGTTGAAGGGTTATAGAAAGTCCCACCCGTAATCGAACACGCAGAGCTGAGAACCGGGTCATCCAGGTCGTGCTCATAGGCAAAGATGGGCGAGCGATAGGCAGAGTTGGTGGTAGGTCCCTCAGTCGCAGGCCATCCGTAGTTCGAGCCTGCAATACCCTCGTTGATCTCCTCCCAGATGTCCTGACCTACATCGTTAATGAGAATTCTGCCGGTACCCGGCTGGACTGAAAAGGAAAATGGATTGCGCAGGCCCATGGCCCAGATGGCCCGGTTCGCACCCGTTGCCGTCTCGTAATAGGGATTGGTGGTCGGAATGCTCCCGTCGCGGTTGATGCGCAGCATTTTGCCAAGCCGAGTGTTCAGCGACTGAGAATTTGCACTGTTGGTGTTGTCTCCGACACCCACGTAAAGCTTTTTATCGGAGCCGAAGTGAATGGCACCACCGTTGTGAATGGTTGCCTCGCCCAGATCCTCGAGCTCGAGGAGGATCCGCTCACTGCCCGGCACAGCCACGTCTCCGTTAGCAGTAAAGCGACTCACGCGGTTGTGGATGGTCGGGGTCGTCGCTGTGTAGTAGAGGTAGACGTAGTTATTGGTGGTGAAGTCCGGATCAAAAGTGATGCCGATTAAACCCCGTTCCCCATGACCATCAATAGGGACACTCACAAAAGGCGTGGTCAGCAGTGTGCCGTTCTTGATCACCCGCACGAAACCGTTCTGCTGGTTGACGAACAAACGGCCGTCCGGGGCAAATTCCATCGTGGTAGGTCTGTAAATGCCGGTTGCGACCACCGATTCGGTAAATCCAGCTGGTAGAGTTGTGGCTCTCAGAGGAGTCTGAATACCCAGTGTCGCAAGCAAGCAGAACATAAGCCATAACCAGGACCACGCTTGCAACTCGCGGCTATCCGGGCGAGTTTGGGCTGAGACTCGAATCGGGAATGTATAAGACATTTGAATTCAGAAGATGTTTACTTGAGCGTACGCCCTGCGGGATCAAATACCATGTGCTGGCGTATACCTGCCCGTTTATAAAGAAGCATTCCCGCTATAAAGAAGCATTCCCGCGCATCTTCACAATAGTTAGCCAAAATTGCAGGGCGATTGCAGAGTGCTCAAAGACCGTCTGAAGGCGGATAGAGCCATTGCTGGACCTTCAACACGGCTTTCCAGCCAGGTTTGCGATCGAGCGCGTCGGTCAGATTTTTGTGGACTTCTTCGGCCTGCTGGGTATCGACGGTGAAAATCTGTTGGGCACGCTCGACTGGCTCGCGTACACCTTTTTGATTGGTATCGAGCATGGCCAGGGCCAGGTTGACGTAGGACTGGGCATCGGCGGGGTTGAGTTTAGCCGCTTGCTTGGCTGCTTTGAGTGCTCTGGGGGCGTCGTCTGAGAGTAGATACAGCCAGGCGAGGCAGGTGAGGGCCGAACCGTTCTTGGGTTGTTGGTCAACGATTTGCCGAAATAGGGGTACCAGGTCACGAGCGGGTTCCCCGGCCTCGTATCGCTTGATCCCGTCGTCGAACATTTGTTGGAGTATTTCCGTCATGCGACAAAAAAGCCAGAAGCCGACTTAGCCTAACGTACCGCCGATCATACCGGCAAGCAGGATAAAGCCGATGGTCACGTTCTCGTTGAAGATGCGCTCGAAGCGCCTGGGTTCGGCACTTGTTTTGAGCAGGCGGTACTCGCGCCACCACAAAAGACCCGCTACGGCAATCGCCGCATAAAATCCCGCCCCCAGATCCATCCGGTAGGACAGCACGACCAGTAGGAAGGCAGTGCCGGCAAAGAAAAAACCAATTGCCTCAGCCGCGTACCGGCCAAAAAAGATCGCGCTCGAGCGGATGCCGAGTTTGAGATCATCCTCGCGGTCGGACAGGGCGTAGACCGTATCGAAACCCAGTGTCCACAAGACGGTTGCCCCCCACAACAGCCACGCGACCGGCTCAAGCCCGCCGCGTACAGCCGACCACGAGATCAGCGCCGCAAACCCCCACGCTATGGAGAGCACCAGCTGTGGCACCGGAAAAAAGCGTTTGGCGGCCGGGTACAGGGCAATCACCGGGACAGCCGCCACGCACAACCAGAAGGTGAATGGGTTCAAAAAATAGGTCAGGCCGTAGGCACACAACAAGCAGACGCCTACCGTGACAACCGCAGTTGATACGGTCAGTTCTCGGCTCGCAAGCGGACGCTTGCGGGTGCGCTCGACAAACGGATCGATATCGCGGTCCCACAAATCATTGACGACACACCCGGCCGCGCTCGTTGCAATCGTGCCGATGACCATGACGGCAACCAGCAATGGTGGCGGTGACCCGCGACCTGCGAGAAAAACACCCCACAGGGCAGGAAGCATCAAGATCAAGCGCCCGGCAGGTTTGTCCCAGCGCAGCAACCGGTAGATGGCTCGGGCCTTGTCCCGACCGCTCGGGGGGGTGGTTGCCATCAGAACTGCACATCTCCAAGCCCGGGGATAGTGATCTTCAGCTCATCACTGCGGCTTGTCTCGCTCCAGCGTAGATTGCGCACCGAACCGATCTGGTTAATGGGTCCTGCGACCTCGAATGCGAAGGCTCGACTGCCACCAGGAGTGCGCAACCGCCTGAACAGGGTTCCCAATACACTCCCACCTGTCTGGGTAAAGTCTCCCTGTACCTGAAGGTTGGCATCGCGGTTCACCATCTGCAGCGTGCCGCTCGTGCGCAGTCGCAGGTTCGGTCCTGCGTAGGCAAAGTCATCCGTCGAGGCGACGCCATCGCGCAGGGTGAACGA
The DNA here is from genome assembly GCA_014380935.1 of Gloeobacterales cyanobacterium ES-bin-141. Classification (GTDB taxonomy): domain Bacteria; phylum Cyanobacteriota; class Cyanobacteriia; order Gloeobacterales; family Gloeobacteraceae; genus JACMIX01. The sequence goes on from JACMIX010000308.1 coordinate 5,412, forward strand.
CCCACCGAACTTCTGGAACTTGCCGGTATTCAGTCCGCCCAAGGCTCCCAGAACCGTGTTGAGCGTAACCCCACCCCGGATATTGTCGGCCGCCCCGAAAATAGGTCCCAACAGGTCAAGGCTTGCCAGTCGCCCGTTTTGCACCAGTAGCGATCCATTGCCGTTGAGCGAACCCAGAAACTGCTCGGGAGCGGACCCGGCGGCCCGAAAATTGATCGTCATGTCGGTGCTGCCAAAGACCTGATTGCCAAAATCGAGCCACTGGCTTGCGAGTTGATTGGCCTCCGCACCCCGTAGGACCAGCTCGCCGCTAAATTCGGGAACGTTCAGGCGCACATCGGTACGTACAGCACCGGTCATCTTGCCACCGGCTGTATTAACGGAAAGGTCACTCAACTCCCATATTCCGCGCTCGAGGTTGACCTGGGCAGTAAAACCACCAAAGGGCAACCGGCTGAGGGTACCGTTCTCGATGCTCACGGTCCCCCGTCCCCGCGCATTCTTGAGCAAGTCCTGGCGCTGCCCGCCGCCGGGTGTGGCAGAGGCAAGCAAGCCGTCCAAATCGAGCCTGTCCAGGCGAGCATCAAAATTGAGCGAGGGATCCTTGAAATTCTGCAGCGAACCGCTCAATCTTCCTGAACCACCCGTAGTCAGCCTGAAGGTGAGCCCATCCGTGCTGACCCGCTCACCGATAAAATTCAGGGTACCCTCGACTCCTTCGAGCCCGCCCAGCAGGTTGGGTAGTCTCACGGCGCTCAAGTTGAGTGTGCCGCCAAAGCCCGGTGCATTTGCAGGGCCAGTGACGGTCAAATCTAAATTCGTTGTGCCCGCTGTTACCCCCAGGCGCTCTACCGGTATCACCAGTCGGGACAGAGTAGCAAACTCCACAGAACGATCAGAGCGAACCCTCAGATCGTAGCGCTGGGCCGCCGCCCCAAACTGGTCGATGGTACCGTTCAAATCCAGCACCACATCACTCAATTCCAACTGCGTGTCTTTGAGGGTGACCCTCTGGGGGCTCAGGGTTGCCCCGATGGTCAGACGGCGAGCCGGGGCGAGGCGCAACGTGTCGTTTAGAGTGAGCTCCGTCAGGCCGCTCAGGTCAAAAACGCCCTGCAACTCGCGCGCCTGGGCCGGACCATTGAGGGTGAAACTGGCCGGGACACTGCCGCGGGCCTTGATCTGGCCGCGATTTTTGGGCGACAGCAACGCGACTGCCTGGGGAAAGTTCAAGGTACCCTCACCGCCCAACTCGATGTTCCCTGACTGGGAGAGTGTTCCTTTGAGGGTGACGGGTGAACCGGCAATCTGAGCGTCAAGCCGTTCAAAGGTCGTTCCCTTCTCGCTCAGCAATACTGTCCCACGCGCGTCCTGCAGGGGTGTATTTAGGGCATTGAGGCCGAGCGTGGCTCCTTGCAACTCGATGCGGCCCGTGGTCTGTGAACCCTGAACTTTGAGATCGACGGCGGCATCTCCGTCGAGACTCCGGAAAGTTTGGCGGAAACGACGCCTGAGCGTCCCACCGGCCAGATCTGAATCGAGCACAGCTTCGGCAGCCCCCAGATCGAGAGCAGAGCTGCTAATCGTCAGTTGGGGATTGGCTGTGTCGGTACCATAACCGGTGATAGAGCCGTTAAGGCTAAAAGACGAGCGGCCCAACCCGCCGGTAATGTTCTCTAAAATGAGCCCGGTCGGGTCAAAAGTCAGAGTGCCCTGAAGGTCACGGAGCGGCTCAGGCCAGCCCTGTCGCCGCACCGAGGCCCCCTGTAATTCGGCCCGGCCCAATACCTGCGGGTTTCTAGTGGTGCCGCTCACGGCCAGGTCGAGCTGACTACGCCCATCGATGCGATAGGCACTGAGGGCCGGACTGTTGGCAATCGCCGAGAGCGATCCTAGATCTGCTGCCGCAGAGGTCACTTTCAAGGCAACTGCACCCTCCGCGCCCCGACCGATAGTCCCCGCCACCGTTGCCTCGTCACCCCGAGGACCGATGCGCAGATCCATTAACTCGATAGCCTGTGGGCCGAGTACAATCTTGCCGTTGAGCCCCTCGATGGGATGCCGCAGGCGAGGATTGCTCAGTTTGAAGTCCCTGAACTCAACCGCTCCCGTGACCTCAGTGCGCTCCACGGGTCCGCGGATTACCAGGTCCGTGCGCAGCTTGCCGGTGCCCTTGCTGTCCGTGACCCATCCCCGGGTATCGACAGGCAACACGTTGAGCGGCAGGTTCTTGCGGGCGGCGAAAGGATCGATCAGGCCAGTATTCAAGGCCAGGTCAAGCACGACGGGCTCCTCGGGAGCCGTAGGCCGGGAGACGGCACCGCTAACGGTCGCGTCGAGTCCCGTACCTGTGACTTTTAAACGCTCGGCGCTGATCTTCTGTGCGTCAAAGATTAGTGCTGCGTCAAAGAGCAGATCGCGGGCGAGCCAGGGTGCATTACCAAAGATGTTTTGCCAGTCCCAGCGCATCAAGGGCGCGTCCACGGTCCCATCGATCCGAAATTGACTGTCGAG
>JACMIX010000309.1 GCA_014380935.1 Gloeobacterales cyanobacterium ES-bin-141
CCCGGTCGGCCGCGATGAACACGAGGGCTACCGACTTGACCGGCCGCTGCTTGAGCAGGGGCAGGTCCACATCCTCAAAGCGCAGGCGGGTGAGCAGACGAAACAGAACGCCTGCCAGACGATCGGCGAACGGCCGAGTGGCGAGGACCTGCTCTTGGGCGCGGCGAACCTTGGCGGCGGCTACAAGCCGCATGGCCTTGGTGATTTTGCGGGTATTTTGGACGGATTTGATCCGGTCACGGATCCCACGTAGGTTGGGCACTGCCGCCTCCTGACCCATGAATGTGTATTTTGTTTAATGATGGTATCACGAGCGCAAGGTTAGCAATGCTGGCGAGACGTGTTGTGCCCTGTCTGGATGTCAAAGCCGGCCGGGTCGTCAAGGGAGTCAATTTTCTCGGGCTACGCGATGCGGGGGACCCGGTCGAATTAGCGCGGGTCTACAATGCCCAGGGGGCGGATGAACTGGTCTTCCTGGATATCGCCGCCACCCATGAGGAGCGCTCGATTCTTCTGGATGTCGTCCACCGGACTGCCGAGGAGGTTTTCATTCCCCTGACGGTTGGCGGCGGCATAAATGATCTGGGGACCATCCAGGCCCTACTCAATGCCGGGGCAGACAAAGTGAGCATCAATTCCGCCGCCGTGCGCGATCCGCAGTTCATCAACCGGGCAAGCGAGCGCTTCGGTGCGCAGTGCATCGTGCTCGCCATCGATGCGCGCGTGCGAGAGCCGGGGAGGTGGGAGGTCTACGTACGGGGTGGTCGTGCGCCAACTGGTCTCGACGCGCTCGAATGGGCTGTGGAGGGCGAGCGCCGCGGGGCCGGGGAAATATTGCTGACCAGTATGGATGCGGACGGTACTCGGGCGGGCTACGACCTGACGCTGACTCGCCGCGTGGCTGAGCACGTGCGGCTGCCGGTGATTGCCTCCGGGGGGGCGGGCTCGTGTGCCCACATTCGTACGGTGCTCTCGGAGGGTAAAGCCCAGGCCGCTCTGCTCGCGTCACTGCTGCACTATGGTGAATTGACCGTGGGTGAGATTAAAGCCGACCTTGCCGCACACGGGATACCGGTGCGTCAGGAAACAACTTCGTGACACCATACAAGCAGAGCGTTCGAACTCGACACCATCGAAACACTGCTACGCAACTTGCCCATCGCCGTCGGGATTCTGGGCAGCACACTACTGGTTCTTAACCGCTTTCTGAGTGCTGAGCCCACTCCCGCACAAACTCGCGCCGATGCCCTGGGTCTTGCCATGAGCGCGGTGCTTGTCCTGGTGGGCCTTCTCTGGCAGCAGGTAAAGCCCAAACCCCCGACTGAGGTGCCTCTAGAAGGCATACCGGGCTTCGAGCTCGCCGAACCTGCCCTTCCGTGGCGGGCCGAGTTTGAACTGCTCTCAAGCGGCCTGCTCGAACACACTCCCTCGGGCTCCATCCTGGTGTGGTGGGACGACCTGGTCCTTTTGCGCAGTGGAAGGCTTGGGATTCTCCCGCCTACACTCGGGACAATCGCCCAGCGGGTTCTCAAAACCCAGCGGCCCGTCTATCTGGTCGATTTGCGGCTGTTTCCCGGCCGGGCCGAATTTGACTATCTGCCTGCCGGTACCCAGGCACTCGTTTGTCAACCGCTCGCACGCGGATTGCTAGTGGTCGGGTCTGGTACGCCGCGCAGTTTCTCCCCTGCTGATCTCGGTTGGATCGACACACTGGCAAAATACCTCAGTACGCGACTTGGCCGGTTGCCAACCGGGGCCGGCGATTAGTTGCTCAAGCCGATACTGGCTGTAGACCAACACCGAGCAGGTCAGCTGCACGCTGTATTTGTCTTTGCAATTTTGGCCATTGCGGTACGTTCGTCACCGGCCTCTGGTTTGAAGAGTTAATAAAACCCGTGAATCTAGAACCCGGTAGCGCTATTGTGAGCAGAAGTAGCGAAGCATTACCCCTGTTTCAACTACTTAATTGCTTTGATAAAGATCTCTCCGATACCTCATTTGCAGCTGCTGTCGATTAATATTCTCAGCAGTCCGTGGATGAACTGCATCAGCATAAGCAGAGGCTCACGGCCGTAATATCAAGTACTGCCTCCCTCGTACACCGTGACTGCACTTAGAAGGCTCCTCCCCCTTTTAAGTACGCAGTTCTGAGCGTACAGGGAGGCGAACCAGAACAGGAGCATCTTTTATGACGTCCCCATCGGCAAACCCTTCCTTTTCCGTTCAGACCAGTGGATATCGTGTTCGTGTGTTGGCAGAGTTGAGTTTCCTGTTTCGCGAAGAGATTGCACCGAGGCTTGTGATTGCACAGGCAGAAGCACTCCTCAAGCAAGTATTGCCGGAGGGTGTCCAGATTGAGATCTCGCCGATTACGGAGATTGAGTCTTTAGACGACGACTAAGACGACGGGGAACCTGTTGACATCTGCCAGAGCAGGACGACGCGTACCCCACCATCCGGCATAAAGACACGCTCCCATTTTCCGGCGAGCAGCTCACCGGCAATCGTGTTCATCACCTTGGTTCCGTAGCCGCCCCTGGCATGGTCGTCGGGTGCTCCCTCGGGGGTGAGCACGGTAGCCGGCTGTTCGCCGGTGGGGAGCTGAGTGGCAGGACCGTCATTCTCGACTACCAGGCGGGCGAGCGCTCCTGTTTGAGCAAGCTCGACCCGCAACCTTGTTCCTCCCCGGGCCTGGCCGTGCCGGATGGCATTATTGAGAGCCTCTTTGAAGAAGCGGAACAGGTCCTCCCGCTCATCGAGCCATTGGCTGTCGGCACTCGGCTCCAGGAGCGGCTTGATGGCACGCTCGATGTTCAAGTGCAACTCACCGTTTTCAACCAGACGGTTCAACTCGCTGTGCAAGCCCGCGTGCAGACCGTTTTTGAGGGCTGGGGTAATCTCGAGCTTGGCAGCCACCTGACGCAGGTCGTTCAATTCAACCCGGATGCTGCGACCGACGTTTTGCAGGCTCACCAGAGCTTGATCCAATCGCTTGTCTATTTGTGCTTTGCTAGCCTGCTCAGGCAATTCAAAAAGCAACTGCTCAAGTTGGTCCATGACCAGCTTAAGTTCTTGCAGAGGACGGTCGTGGATGTCTGTTGCAACCCTGTAGAGCAGTTTCTTGGCCTGATTGAGAATGGCTTCGCGCTCGGCTCGCCGCAAGCGATTGAGTTCTTCCTCCTGGGCTTTGAGGCGTTGGCGCGTCTGGCGGGTGAAAGCAAGCCCACCCAGGGTCAAAGCCGTGCAGGCAAAAGCGGCTAGAGGCGGTATGACCGGTAATATCAGCGGTGAGTGCGGTGATGACAGGGCAAGTAGGACAACCGCAGCGTAGACAAGAACCACTCCTCCACTTGCCCATGCTGCCCGGCGCGTGTTCAAGGCCCACCCACCCGCTACCCCAACCAGGACCGTCACCAGCCCATCAATCCACAAAGACAACTGCCGGTCCACCGTACCGCTCAGGAGACCTGCAATGATATTGGCATGCAGATCGAGGGCGTCCATTTTGCCCGCGGGTGTACTTTCTTCGGGCGTGTCCTGGTAGCCATCGACAATACCAACCAGAACGATTTTGCCAGTAAAGCGCTCCAAAATAGACGGGTCTTTCAGATTTCCGCAGCCCTCGAGGGGGTCGGGCGGACAGACATCCTCGATGCCGTATTCAGTGAAAGTCCGCTCAGGTCCAAAAAAATGGATGCGGTCCTGTTCATAAATCGGCAGTACCGAGCGGCCGAGAAACTTGCGCACAGCCAA
>JACMIX010000310.1 GCA_014380935.1 Gloeobacterales cyanobacterium ES-bin-141
CAAACAGCAGCATCCCGTAGTAGAGCGGAAACACCTGCGGGGTATAAGTCGCCTAGCCCTAGTAGTCGATGTGACCGTCAAAGTACATCGGCGACATGTGCGGTTGCGAGCCGCTGATGATGTTGACTCCGCCCGCCCCGACGTTGGCGGCCTCGAACATCATGTCCGTTGCCCACAGGGCGGCCGCGAGGGTGTTGCTCACCCCGTCCACTCCCCCACAGGTCATCGAGTTGGTCTCTGAGATACGCACTTGCTTGCCGTGGGCGGAAGCAGCCGCGACAATCGGTGCGAATCCCTGTGCAAAGTCGTGCGAGGCCTTCTCAGAAAGGACGTCCGCAATCGTCGGGATAGCAGCCGGGTCGTCGGGGCAGGCGGTGTAGGGGTAGCCGTGGTAGCTGACGCTGTTGATGTCGGCGCCTTCTGCTGCCATGAACTCACCCATGTACTTCTTCCAGCGCCCATCGTCCTTTTGCCCGCCTGAGAAGACCGGGCCGCTCAGGGGCAGCCCTGACGCGACTGCACTACGCAGGGCGTTCTTGTGGGTGTCGAACTCGCCTATGTACTCAGCAAAGGTCCAGTCGGAGGGCCGCATGAGCACAGCCTGTCCGGTGGCAGGGTCCGTGTAATAGGTCTTGTAAGGAAAGATGTTGGCCTCGTTGCCCATCTGAAACGAGAAGATGCGCTCGGCGGGGATGTAGGACACGGCCGCACGGGCAAGGTCGATGGCATAGGTGGGGTCGTTCTTGGCCAGGTTGAGTCCCATCATCAGGTTGGCACCGGACTGGGAGAAGCTTGCGCCCACGGCAGCCAGGTAGGTGGGGGTGATGTTGTAGGTGATGCCTGGGGGCAGGGGTTGACCGTCGGGGTTGAACCAGACTTTCTCGGCTGTGTTGCCGCCGATGCGGATGAGTGGGAGTCCGTTGTTGTACTGGCCAAGGTTTTTGAGTAGCTGGGTGAAGCTGGGGTTGACGGTGGTCGAGGTACGGCCTGTGAAGCTCAGCAGGCTGGAGAACTCGATGCTGAAGCCGGCAAAGGAGGACGGGATGCGGCGCGAGGAGCCCGCAAGGTCAACATTGGCCGCCACTACATCCCCGCCTTGCAAGGTCTGAGAAAGGGCGGGCAGCTGAGGTGCGAGGAGTGTGCTGCCCACCAGGGTGAGAGCGAGACTACCACTCAGGCGACGGTCCATCTGTCGAGCTCCCAAAAAGTATTTGTATCCATTGCTTATAGAAGCTGACAGATTAGATAGCATGTGGTTTCTCATCCTCGATTCCTGAAGTGTTGCCTCTAGATAAAGGATGAACAAATTGCGAAAAAACCTGACACATCGAGATTGTTTCTATCTGTATAGCTATCCGATCAGCTAGAGAAAGTTCTCTCTGGGCATGACTTGCGTGATTTCATCACTGTCTTTACAGCGTCTTTATATAAAACCCCAAAGATACTCTCGCGTATCCGTGTTGTCCCTATGCAGGAGCGCTGAGTATTCAGTGAGAATCGAAATTGTCTTGTGTCGTAATGCATCTGCATCTCAGACACTTGCTTGTTTGTAAATAGGTAGCTGAGCGTAGATTGTACAAGTGCTGCGACGGAATTCTAATCGCTGAGTAATAGGTCAGGACGGCGTTTACGGGTTCGCTCTTCCTGCTGAGCGCGGCGCCAGTGGGCAATCTCGGCATGATGGCCGCTCAGGAGGACTCGGGGCACTTCCCAACCGCGAAAATTGGCCGGGCGGGTGTACTGGGGGTATTCAAGCAGGTTGTCTTCAAAACTCTCAGCCTCAAGGGATGCAGGCTTGCCGACCGTTCCCGGAAGGAGGCGGACGATGCCATCGACGAGGGCCAGGGCCGGAACTTCTCCACCAGTCAGCACAAAGTCGCCCAGCGAAATCTCGTGCGTGACCAGGTGTTCGCGAACGCGCTCGTCTACACCTTCGTAGTGGCCGCACACAAGGATCAACTGCTGGTAGGTGGCGAGTTCTTTGAGAAGTGATTGCTTAAGGGGCACGCCCTGGGGCGTGAGCAGGATAATTGCCCGCGGGTCCAGGTGCGGTAGGGATTCGACCGCAGCGAACAGGGGCTCGGGTTTGAGTACCATTCCTGCCCCGCCTCCGTAGGGCAGATCGTCCACTTTGCGGTACTTGTCCGCGGTAAAGTCCCGCGGGTTAGTCAGGTGCACGGTGCAGATGCCCTGACGGATAGCCCGACCGAGCAAGCTGCTTTCGAGGGGAGTGGTAAAAAATCCTGGAAACAGCGTAACGATATCAATGTGCATTTGGCAGAGGCGGCCTACAGTACAAATATGCTTTCGATACCGACTCTTGCACATCCATTGCTGCTTGATCCTCTGCTGGCTGGCTGGTTGCAGGAGGATTGGGGCCGGGGAGACCGGACCTCGGAAGCCCTCTTCGACGAGGATGGTCCACCTGCCCGGGGCAACATTCTTTTGAAGGAACCAGGACTTGTCGCCGGTCTGCCCCTCCTGCCACGACTGTTCCGACTTATCGATTCGCAGGTTGAATGTGTGTCGGTTGTCGCGGAGGGAAGTCCTTGCGCAAGCAGGACGGTCATTGCCACACTCTATGGACCGGTCCGTTCGCTCCTGATGGGAGAGCGAGTGGCGCTGAACCTCCTGCAACGTCTTAGCGGAGTTGCAACCCATACCCATCGTTACGTGGAGCGTCTGGAGGGTTATAAAGCCCGGCTAGCCGATACGCGCAAAACCACGCCGGGTCTGCGGTTGCTCGAAAAATACGCCGTGCGGGTCGGGGGAGGAGTGAACCACCGCTTTGGGCTCGATGACGCCGTGATGATCAAGGACAACCATCTGCTTGCCGGGGGAGGCATTGCCGCCACGGTCGCGCGTGCACGCGCTCGCGTACCCTTCCCGACACCCATCGAGGTCGAGACCGAGAGTCTCCAGCAGGTGGAGGAGGCAGTGGCCTGCGGGGTGGACATCATCATGCTCGACAATATGCCGCCCGATCAGATGGAGCAGGCCGTGCGTCTGATTGCTGGTCGAGCGATTGTAGAAGCCTCCGGCAACATCACCCTCGACACCCTCGAAAGCGTGGCGAGTACGGGCGTGGACTACATCTCAACCAGTGCCACTATCACCCGAGCTACCTGGCTTGATATCAGCCTGGACCTCCAGGGCCTCAATCAGCCTTAACGACAAGCATCAAAGTCAAATTCAACTTGTACGGATCGAAATGGAGATTACATGACCACTATTACCCTCAATCTCGAG
>JACMIX010000311.1 GCA_014380935.1 Gloeobacterales cyanobacterium ES-bin-141
CCCGCTACGCCGCCTACTTGCTGCAGCCAACAGGACCACCGCTCGGGGTGGACCTCGGAGCAGCCCGGCCGCTAGACACACTCGTCTTGTCCTGGCGTTCCTGGCTACTCGACCGCACCTCGCCCACCGATGGTGCGGTCCAGAATCTCGCCCGCGAACTGCATAAGCGGCTGCTCGCACCCCTGGGCAACCGGTTGGGGGCGAAGCACTTGCTCATTGCCCCGGACGGGCAACTCAACGCCCTGCCCTTCGCCGCCCTGGTCAAGGGCAATGGGCGCTACTTGCTCGCAGGACATACCCTCACCTACCTCGCCTCGGGTCGCGAGTTGCCGCGGCTCGGGCAAAAGGCGCCACCACCAAAGTCAGCTCCCCTGGTGGTGGGCGGACCAGACTTCGCCCGCGCCAAACCGGGCTCGATGATTGCCTCCCAGCCCAGCCCGGTACTCGTGGCCGCAGAAGGCGATGTGCCGGAGAGAGCCGGGGCTGAAGGGATGCGCTCAGGGGACAACCCCCGCTCGCCGGACCTGGCGGGCTTCACCGTCCGACCTCTGCCCGGTGCCGCGGTTGAGGCGAAGACGGTCGCCAACCTGCTCGGCAACGCCCGGCTCCTGACCGGTCCGCTGGCAACCGAGAACGCTCTGAAGGCGGCGCGCTCTCCAGTACTGCTGCATCTGGCCACGCATGGCTTTTTCCTGGCAGACAAATCCGCTCCACCGTCTGAACTGGGGGGAGAGGAGCCGCTGTTGCGCTCCGGGGTGGCGCTTGCCGGGTTCAACGCCCGCACCTCGGGTACTGAAGACGGGGTGCTCACGGCACTGGAGGCTCAGAGTCTCGAACTGGACGGCACGCGGCTGGTGGTGCTCTCGGCTTGCGACACCGGTGCGGGTCCAGTTTTGGGCGGTGAGGGGGTGCAGGGTCTGCGGCGTTCGCTGGCGCTTGCGGGTGCCCAGAGTCAGGTGCTGGCGTTGTGGCCGGTTGGGGACCGGACGACGGCGCGGTTGATGGAGCAGTTTTACCGGGGTCTGGGGTTGGGTCTGGGTCGTTCTGAGGCGTTGCGGCGAGCGCAGTTGGGAGTAGCGGGGATGGCGGGGTTGGGTCACCCTTACTGGTGGGCGGCCTTTGCCCCTTCCGGTGACTGGCGGCCTGTGACATTCTCCACACGCTCACCCTGAAGGGCTCTGTTGCAAAAGTAATTGAACTACAATTTCTTGTCGTAACTTTACGGTGCCATGCCAATCGGAGTGATGGTGTCGGAGCATGGGCGCATCTTCGTAACCTACCCACGGCTGGTCGACGAGGTAGAGTTTACCGTTGCCGAACTCATCCGCCCATCCAGTCAGGATGGCGAGCCTTTGCCCTACCCCAATCCTGAGATCCATTGTCTGGATGGTGCCCCGCCCTCAGAGCGCCTACTCTCTGTTCAGGGAATCACCGTCGATGCCCGGGACCGGCTCTGGCTTCTGGACCATGGCCGGATCGGTCGCAACCCGGTACCACCGGGAGGACCGAAGCTGGTCTGTGTCGATCTGGCGAGCAACCGGATCGTCAAGAAAATCCTCTTCCCCGGATCGGTCGCTTCGGCTACCTCCACCCTCAACGACCTTAATATCGACTTGCGCCGGGGCGATGAGGGCGTGGCGTTCATCACCGATTCGTCCGAAGAAGGCCCCAACGGCATCGTCGTTGTGGACCTGGCTACGGGACACAGCCGGCGCAGGCTTGGTGAGCACCCCTCGACCCGCCCGGTCGCAGGTTTCCTGCCGGTCGTCGAGGGGCAGCCGCTGATGGTGCGCCACCCCGGCGAACTGCCTCAACACATCCACACCGGCAGCGACGGGATCGCCTTCAGTGGCGATGGCGAGCGGCTTTACTACAGCCCCCTCGCAAGTCGACACCTCTACAGCGCGAACGCTGAGGCGCTTTCCAGCGAGGGGCTCAGCGAGGAAGAAGTAGCCAGGACCATGATCGATCACGGTGAGAAAGGTGCCTCCGGAGGCATGATCTGCGACTCGGCCAACCGCCTGTACGTGACCAACTACGAGAACAACTCGGTCCTGCGCCGGACAGCCGATGGCACCCTGGAAACCCTGGCCCATGATCCACGTCTGCTCTGGCCCAACTCCTTCTCGATTTCCAGAGACGGGTATCTCTACTTCACCGTCGATCAATGGAATCGCAACCCTACCTACCATGGTAGTCAGGACCTGCGCGAGAAACCTTACTCGCTGTTTCGGGTGCATATCGACGCGGGGCCGGTGCTGCTTGAACGTCCCTGATCTCGGGGCTCACCCGAGCGTTGAAGGTGAGGAGCATTTTGTCCAGGTGCCGCTTATCACCAGGTCTTGGCCGCTGGCGGCGGATCCGATTGATAAAGGTCTGGCCAAACTTACGACACCTGATAGGGCCATCCAGAGTTCGGCCCTTCGGATTAACTAGTTTCTTAAACCGGGCAAGTCATGCGACTGTGGCATTCAACTTAACGATAATGACCTCAGGGGTTCTGTTGCAAAAAGTGGACGTGCTTGATTGAGAAAACTGTTCGTGACGATGATTCATGAGCGAGTGAATAACTGTCAGTCTCTTCTTTTTATTTTCAGGCGAGAACTCTTTAATTCTTAACTAAAAGGAATGAATCGTGCCTGCAAAAGTTGCCGTCAACACCGAACAGATTGTCATCAGCGATGGCTCTTCTTTTCTCGTCACGGCGCGTGATGGTTCCATTGATGATAATCGTGCTCAAGGATTCTTTGTCCGCGATACTCGCCTGATATCCTACTACGAAATTTCCATCAACCGTCATTCACTTCAACTGCTAGCATCAAGCAGCATCACCCATCGCGTTGCAATTTATGAATTCACCAACCCTGAATTACATACGGTCAATGGAACATTGCCCGCCGGTCGTTTAATCATTACGGTGCGGCGCGACATTCTCGGTGGGATGCACGAGGATATTGATATTACCAACCATCATAGCGATCGCGTCAATTTCCAGTTGATGCTTGCCATTCGATCAGACTTTGCCGACATCTTTCAAGTCAAAGCAAAGCAACTGTTAGCGCGTGGTGAGGTCGAGACAACGTGGCAAAACAAAATGCTCACGACAGAGTACCGCAACGGCACGTTCCAACGGGGCATCATTGCTGCACCAGATGGCAGCAGCACGCCACCCCACTATGCCAATGGGCGGCTCCTTTTTGATGTCAGCCTTGAACCGGGCAAGTCCTGGCATACCTGCCTCAACTTTACTGCTCTGGTAGATGGCGAAGCGCTGGAGCCAAAACATACCGATGCGGAAATTACCGTCACGAAAGCTGGACAGGTGATGGCAAACTTCCTGGATATTGCCACCCGTCTGCAATCCTCCAATGTAGGAGTGATGGAAACTTATCAACAAGCACTGACTGACATGGGGGCATTGCGCATAGAGGTCAAGGACAATGAGCAAACTTCCTGGATGCCGGCGGCAGGAATTCCCTGGTTTGTGGCAGTGTTTGGGCGGGATTCGATCATTGCTAGTTTGCAAACAATGGCTGTGAATCATGAGTTTGGACGTGGCACTCTAGTGAAGCTTGCGCAACTCCAGGCGAGCGAAGTAGATGATTGGCGCGATGCTCAACCGGGCAAAATCTTGCATGAGCTTCGGCAGGGTGAATTGGTTCAACTGCATGAATTTCCACACTCACCTTATTACGGTACGGTCGAAGCCACGATTCTCTGGATCATTACCCTGGCAGAAGCCTACAACTGGAATGCTGACCCCAGTTTGCTCGATGACTGTCGAATGCCACTGGAGCGAGCGTTAGCCTGGATCGATCGATACGGCGATTTTGATGGCGATGGCTTTGTTGAATATTTAACGCGCTCCAAAGACGGTATCCGAAATCAAGGCTGGAAAGATTCCGGCGACGCGATTGTGTATGCCGACGGCACTCAGGTCGAGCCACCGATTGCTCTATGCGAAGTGCAAGGTTACGTCTACGATGCGTGGCAACGAGCCGCTCCCCTTTATGAGCTTTGGGGAGAAACCGAACGTGCCCAGGAACTGCGCCAGAAAGCGGCCGCTCTCTACCAGCGGTTTAACGACCGGTTTTGGATGGAGGAGGAAGGCTTCTATTGTTTGGGCTTAGACAGCCAGAAGCAGCAAATTCGATCGATCACTTCTAATCCTGGGCACTTGCTCTGGTCGGGGATTGTGCCGCCGGAACGAGCCAGGCAAATGGTACAGCGGCTCTTTCAACCCGACTTATGGTGCGGCTGGGGTGTGCGGACGCTCTCAGCCCAGAATCCTGCCTACAACCCGATTAGCTATCAACTCGGCTGCGTTTGGCCCCATGACAATTCATTGATTGCGGCGGGATTAAAGCGATACGGCTATGACCAGGAAGCAAACCGCATTGCTGAGGCGACCTTTGCTGCGGCAACTTACTTCGAGTCTGGACGGATGCCGGAATTATTTGCCGGAATTGAACGCCGTGCCGAAAGTTTCCCTGTCCCCTACCCCGATGCCAGCATCCCGCAAGCCTGGGCGGCCGGCTCAATTTTCTTTCTGATTCGCACTATCGTTGGACTTGAAGCAGATGCCCCCAATCGACGCTTACGCGTGCAGCCTGCTTTACCGGAGTGGTTACCGGACTTGACCCTGACTAACCTGGCAGTGGGTGATGCAAAGGTTACCTTGCGGTTCTGGCGTGTCGGTGAACAATCACATTGGGAAGTCACTGATCTGCAAGGTGAATTGAACGTTTATATAGACGGCAATGACTGATGGATGTTCTCCGTAGTCACCGTCGGGAAGCCGTCAATTTTCGAGGGGTAGGGCAATTGCTGAAGGGGGAGGCTTATAGGCCCATTTGTAACTATCCCACCACCATCATTCTTCCAGTGTGCGCCCCTATTATGCGTGCTCCCTTTTCGCTCAACTTGTTCCACTACATGGGCGGCCCAGCCCGGCTCCTTGTCGCCCTGGTCGTCGGTGTCGTTCTTGGGCTATTACTGCCCGGCGACTGGCGCTGGCAGACACGCCTGATCACCGCCTGGGATGGCTCGCTTGTCTGTCTGCTGGGTCTGGCCTGGACGATGATGTTGCGAACCAGCACCGAACAGATGCGGCTTTACTCCGGCCGTGAGGACAGCAATCGCCAGACGATCTTCGTGATCCTCGTCGTGGCAGCGATGGCAAGCCTGGGAACAGTGATCTTCCTGCTCAGCACTACAGAGAAGCTCTCCCCAACTGCCCCGTCCGGCGATATCACCCTCGCTATGACGGCAGTCGTCTGCTCGTGGCTGTTCATCCACACCACCTTCACCATCCACTACGCCCATCTTTACTACTGTGGCGATAATGACCAGGACACCAAGATCTACGGTGGTCTCGACTTCCCAAAGGAGGACCAGCCCGATTACCTGGACTTTGCCTACTTCTCTTTCGTGATCGGCATGACTGCACAGGTCTCGGATGTAGCAGTTTCTTCCCAGCAGATGCGCAGAATCGTCCTCCTCCATAGCTTGCTATCCTTTGCCTTCAACACAGTGATCGTTGCCCTGAGCATCACCATTGTGGCCGGTTTATTCTGAGCCCGACCGCAGCTCAGAGTCATTGCTCGCGCTCCAGTACCGCTACG
>JACMIX010000312.1 GCA_014380935.1 Gloeobacterales cyanobacterium ES-bin-141
CCTGTGTCCGGCACGGACGCCCACTGCTCGGGCGTACAGACGAGCAGGTCCGGTGTGCGGGAGCGGCGTATGCCGGTTCGGACCCCGGCTTCTCGATGCAACTCGTAGCCTTTCTGCTTGCATGGCAGCAAAAGCTCGAACAGCCGGTCGTTCAAATCGATATGGCGCTTACTTGCGTGCGGGGACAATTGCAAAACTCCATCGACCAGGTCGTAGCGGTTTTCGGTCCCGTCGTCGTAAAAGCGGTACTCCTCAAAGGTCAAATAGGGGGATGCAGCTTGAGACGATTGCATCGAGGCTCTCCAACTTCTTGATTTGATTGTAGAAGTGTATTCAGGTACGTGACACTCAGCGCCGCCCACCCGGCTCGTAGAACGTCACCCGACCGAAGCTGAGAAACTGGGTACGAGGAGCGCTACCGGACGGGAACGCAGAAACCTCGAACAAATACGTACCGCCGATACGAGGGTTGCGCATCGGGTAGAACTCGATCGTCACCTTCGCGCCGGGGGAGACCGGTCGGGCAAAGACAAGTCGAAGGTTGCGGCCTTCGAGTGATACCTGCGCGAAGTCAAGCGCCGCGCCGTCGCTACTGACAGCACGGATCATGTCCGGGCTGGGGACCCGGACCGGCCCGTCGGGAATGCCGATAACCAGCCCACCGAGCGGTTCGCCGCTGTCGGTTGGCACGTTCACCTCGAAGATATAGCGGGCGAAATTGTACGAGGTGCTGTAGTTGCTCGTGGCAGCACGGGTGAGGGCCGGGAAACGCTCAAAAAATGTCTCGCCGCTCTGCAACTGCCCGGCGGGCACAGGCGTGCCGGACAGGAGTACAAGGGCAATACCCAGAATTAGCATCCGCATTGGTCATACCTCCACATAAATTCGTCCCGATTCCACACTCAACGGATACACGCGGGTATCGAAACCGGGCCGGTCGCACTTGCCGGTGCAGGGGTCAAACAAGAAGCGGTGCCACGGACAGACAAGCCAGTCCCGGCCCTCTTCGCGAACCAGCAACCCATCCTCTAGCGGGGCCTCTTTGTGAGGGCAAAGATTGTCAAGGGCGTGAAACTGCCCACCAATGTTGAAGATGGCAATCTCCCGACCCGAGCAGTCAATCACTTTACCCCGCCCAGGCGTTACTTCATCCGTTGTGCCGACTAGAACCCGACGATCACCCACTGCAACCCCGTCTGTGTCTGTTTTTTCCAGCATAGACGGCGGCCAACTGCTGAGTGCTCAGACCAGAAGTGAATTGGTAGTCAGATAGATACCCAGTCCGAAGATCATCCAGGCGCTCGCCTGGGCAGCAATAGGCGCGAACTTTTCGCTGATGTTGCCGCGCCGCTCGAACCAGGTGACCGACCAGACCGCAGCGAGACCCAGGGCAATCAGCACCGAGGCAAGACCAATACTGAAGACGACCACCAGTCCCATGCTGGACAGCACGTTAGCGATCCCGCCCGCAGCAAGTGCCGTCAGCAGCACCGCGAGGGCACCGGGGCAGGGAACAATCCCACCGGAGATACCCAGGGCAATCAAAGCCCGCAGGTCCAACCTTCCTCTGGCGTCGAGTGCCGGAGCATGCGAGTGACCGTGGTGATCGTGGTCGTGGTGATGCCCGTGGTGATC
The DNA here is from genome assembly GCA_014380935.1 of Gloeobacterales cyanobacterium ES-bin-141. Classification (GTDB taxonomy): domain Bacteria; phylum Cyanobacteriota; class Cyanobacteriia; order Gloeobacterales; family Gloeobacteraceae; genus JACMIX01. Next base: position 1,636 of record JACMIX010000312.1, read on the forward strand.
ATGACCGTGGCTGGTGCTCGCAGTCGAGTGAACGTGAGCCATGTTGAGCTTGTGGCCGAGTTGGTGGACCAGGCGCTGCCAGGGAGCCGAGAGTACGCGCTGCCAGAGCAACCAGACTCCCACCGCCAGTACCAGAATGCCGGAAGCCAGTTCGAGGGCGTGCTCGACCTGAGCCGGAACCAGATAGGTGGCGGCCACCATTGTCAGTGCTGCCAGGGCAAAGACACCGAGCGTATGGGTCAGGGTGACTACCAGGCCCAGCAGCACGGCATCGCGGGGACGACCTTTGCTCCCGACCAGGTAGGCAGCCACCAGGGTTTTGCCATGTCCCGGCTCAAGGGCATGCAATGCACCAAGACCAAAGGCTGAGACAACATAGAGAAATCCATTCATTTAGATGAGTCTCAATAATCAGTCCGGGACGAATCATCGTTAAATCATCAGCTCCGGGTCAGCACGAATGGCCAACTCCAGTTAAGGTTGTGAGGCCCTGAGTGCCCCCCCAGGGGATATGCTCGACTATTCTACCTGTGATTGGCTTGCAGGCTATAGGAGCTTTAAGTTGAAAGGTCTACCCGGTCCAGACTCGATGCGTGCGGCTGTACTGTACGGTCGAGAAGACCTGCGCCTGGAACAGGTTCCACGCCCTACCCCGGCGGCGGGAGAAGTTCTGGTCCGGGTTGAGGTCGCCCCAACCTGCGGCACCGACTTAAAAGTCTGGCAGGCGGGGGGCCATGCACGGATGCTGCGTCCGCCAACACTCTTTGGCCATGAATTTGCCGGGGTAATTGCAGCGGTTGCAGAGGACGTGACGGGCTGGCAACCGGGCGAACGGGTCGTCGCCAACAACTCGGCTCCCTGCTACAGCTGTTTCTACTGCCGACGGCAACGCTTCAGCCTGTGCGAGAACCTGACCTTCAACAACGGTACCTTTGCTGAATGGCTAAAAATACCTGCAGCAATCGTGCGCGCCAATCTGCTGCGCGTTCCAGCCGAAGTCCCGCTCGAACTGGCCGCCCTGACCGAGCCCCTGGCCTGTGTGTTGCACGGTGCCGATGAAGCCCGGGTGCAGTCGGGCGACCGGGTGATTGTGCTGGGCGATGGGGCAATTGGGTTGATGTTGGTGGCCGTCCTGGCCGAGCGGGGAGCGGAGGTGATTCTTTGCGGGGGAAACCCGGACCGGCTTGCGCTCGGGATGCAATTTGGTGCCGTGGGTAGCCTCGATTACCACACAGTCGATGACCCGGTGTCCTGCTTGCGTCAGCTGACTCAGGTTCGTGGAGCGGACGCCGTCATCGAGGCAACCGGTAGACCCGCGGCCTGGCAGACAGCAATTGCCTGCGCGAGACCCGGAGCGACCGTGATCCTGTTTGGCGGCTGCCCGCGCGGTACAACTGTGACCGTCGATACGGAGAACCTGCACTACAACGAATTGACTCTCAAAGGCGTCTTCCACAACACTCCTGACCATGTACGCGAGGCACTGGCCCTGATTGCTTCTGGACGCCTGCCTCTCGAACGGCTCATCAGCCAGCAATTGCCGCTCGAACGCTTGAGTGAAGCCCTCGTCCACATGCGCGAACGCTCCGCCGTCAAAATAGCCATCCGCCCTTAAGTCCCCATCTCAGCAGTCACCCGCGCCCTGGTCAGCAACCGGCCTCCATAGAGGTAACCTACCGTACGGACCCGTACGGGTTCACCTGCTTTCAGGCCACTACCCTGATGAAGCTGGGGATCATAAGCCGTCTGCTCTCCGGGCTGACCGATGGGAATAAAATTCGACTCGCGCAAGAACTCCTCAAGCGGCAAAAGCAAGTCCAACACCACGGTCGCGGGCAGGTCGGGGTTGCGGGTGGCTGCTGCGCGCACGGTCGGTATCTGAAGCAACAACGGCTCGACAGCCCGATAAAACGCGCGGTCCCACTCCTCTTTAAGCTCGCTGCGTTGCTCGTCTAGCTGAACGCGCAATCTCTGGTACTCTAGACGCCAATCCGAACCTGTTTGGGTATCGGTCAAAGACAAATCGGCTACCAGGCGCTCCGTCGGTAAGTCGAGAATCCGCGCCACCCGTTGTATGGTCTCGAGCCGAATTTGGCCGATCTGGCCCTCGCGCAGTTTGCGCAGGGTACGCCAGCCAATCGTGCAGGCCCGACCAAACTCTGTCAGACTTGCATAACCCGCCTGTCTATAAAGCGCTTTCAAGACGGTTGCCGGATCGTTCTGCTGCTGCGTAGATGGGGAATGCTCCGTGAAGGGGTTGGATGACATCGGTTGGATGAATAGGTGGGTTGAAAGTGCAACGGTTAATTGATGAATGTATTATTCGTCCGAAGAAGACGGTGTGTCTTGAGCGGTCTATCCCACACTGCAAGCGTAGGGATAAAAAGTGACAGTTTGCAAATGGAGAAAACCAGTAACTCTGTCTCCATTGATCCAGGGGAAATGCCCTTTGTTAAGGTCATATCATGGTAGATTATGCCCGTCATCGAGTACAGTTCTGTAGAATTTCGGTGTGTAACGGGAGTGAATATGTCATTTGACCCGCTGACTACAAGCGAGGTTTCTCATTTTGTTGGTATCGGCGGCATCGGTATGTCGGGGCTGGCCCAGTTGCTGGCAGCCCAGGGTAAGCAGGTCACCGGCTCCGATATCTGTCCCAACCTTCAGACAAATCGCTTGGAGACTGCGGGCATCCCGATCTTCTACGGGCATCGGGCCGATAATATCCGGCACGCAACCCGGCTAATCTATTCAAGTGCAATTAAACCAGACAACCCTGAGTTGCTGGCAGCGCGTTCAAGTGGTCTTAGCATTTACCACCGGGCCGAGTTGCTTGCGACTCTGGCGAGCGACTACCGGATGGTTGGTGTTTCAGGCACCCACGGCAAGACGACGACCAGCAGCATGATTGCTGTAATGCTCTATCTCAACGGTCTGGACCCGACCGTTATCGTCGGTGGTGAGATCAACGAACTAGAGGGCCATGCGCGCCTGGGTTGGGGTCCGCACCTGGTGGCGGAAGTGGACGAATCGGACGGCTCCCTCATACTGTTCTCGCCCGAGGTTGCCGTGGTCACCAATATCGAAGACGACCACTTGGACCACTACGGGGACCTCGGCCACATCGTCGAAGCGTTCCGGCAATTCACCAGCCAGGCGAATATCACGGTGGGTTGCCTGGACTGTCCGGCCATACGTGCGCATCTGAACGTGACGCTCGGCTATAGCCTGGAGGGCCACCCGGATGCTGACTATACCGTTGAGCAGGTAGTCTACAAGGCGCGGAGCACGACCGCGCGCGTCCTGGAGCGGGGGGCCGTGCTCGGCGAACTCCAGTTGCAGGTTATTGGCCGTCACAATCTGACCAATGCCCTGGCAGCAGTCGCCGTGGGTCGCCACCTGGGTCTGAAATTTGACCAGATTGCCCAGGGCCTGGCGCAGTTCACTGGTGCTGGGCGCCGTTTCCAACTGATGGGTGAGCGGGAGGGGATCACTTTTATCGACGACTACGCCCACCACCCAAGCGAGATCCGCGCTACCCTCTCGGCGGCACGTCTGCACGAGCGCAGGGTCGTGGCGGTTTTTCAGCCGCACCGCTACAGCCGCTCCCTGTTGCTGCTTGATGAATTTGGTCCTGTCTTCGAGGCTGCCGATGAAGTCGTGGTAACCGCTATCTATGCCGCCGGTGAACTGGACCGGGGTCTGGTCAGTGGAGAGCAGGTTGCCCAGGCCGTTGCCCGCCACCACGCCAATGTCCATTACGAGCCTTCCTTCGAAGGGTTGAAGCGTTATCTGTATACCCACCTGCATCCCGACGACCTGGTACTGTTTTTGGGAGCGGGAAATTTAAACCAGATCATCCCCGAACTGATTGAACCTGCCCGGGCCGTGTTGCCGCCTGCTCTGGCCTCATGAGTGGGCAGTTGACCCGTGAGGTTGCGCTCGCACCGTTCACCAGTTTTCAAGTTGGTGGTCCGGCTGAGTGGTTCCTCCAACCCGACTGCGACCTGACCATGACCGATACGCTTGCCTGGGTACGGCAGGAGGGTCTGCCGGTCACGGTCCTCGGACTCGGGACCAATATGCTCATTAGCGATCACGGCGTGCGGGGGTTGGTGCTCCATTTGAAAACCTGGCGCGGCGTACGGGTGCTTGAGGAGGGAATTATCGAGGTGCGTGCGGGCGAGCCGATTGCAAGGCTCAGTCTTCAGATGGCCCGGCGAGGTTGGGCGGGTCTTGAGTGGTCCATCGGCGTCCCCGGCAGTGTTGGCGGCGCCGTGGTCATGAACGCCGGGGCGCACGGCTCCCAGATGGCTGACACGCTCGAGAGCGTCGAGGTCTTGACGGAGACGGGCGAGCGCCGTTTCCTCGATGCCGGAGAACTGGGGCTCGGGTACCGGTCCTCGGCGTTGCAAAATCGTGGTTGGGTCGTACTCAACGCTCGTATTCGACTCCTGCCCGGTGGCGATGCAGGTCAGCTGGTTGAAAAAATCGAGGGGTACTCTTCTCATCGCCGTCGGACACAGCCCACGGGCTTTCCCAACTGTGGTTCGGTCTTTCGCAATCCAACCAAGCAGAGCAATATCGAGCTACCCTCCTACGCGGCGGGGTGGCTACTGGAGCACTGCAATTTGAAGGGTCTGCGAGTAGGGGCGGCTCAAGTTGCCGAGCAACACGCCAATTTCATTCTCAACCGGGGTGGAGCGACTGCCCGAGACATCCTTTCGCTGATGCGACAGATGCGCGATCGCGTCTACCAACAGTGGGGAGTCCTGCTTGAGCCGGAAGTGCGCATCCTGGGTGAGGACTCAGCTTGCTGACCAGACTGTGCAAGGACTAATATTTCCCGGCTTATCATGGAACGAGTAGTAGCGTTACGGCCAATCGGGTGTACGCTTTCGCTTTTCTGGAACTACCCATACCTCGGGATATTCCGTCCGGCTGGCAGGGTCATGCCGTCGAGTTCGTTCAGGCCGGACAACTGGCAGCCGCGGTAGATGCCTCCATTCCCTGGGAGACGATTCAGACGGACGATGCACAACTGCTCAACGCGGCCTTGCTGCATGATCGGGTCATCTGCGACTTGTTTCGCCAGCAACCGGTCCTGCCACTGTGCTTTGGAACGGTCTTCATCTCGGTAGAAAGGCTGAAAAAGCATCTTGAGCAGAATTCCCGCGATTATCAGCAACGCCTTCGCACACTTCGGGGCATGGGGGAGTATACGCTCAAACTCCTACCTTGCCTGGCCCATCCGGAACTGGACGACGGCAAGGAACCCGAACTCGAAAAGGCGGACCTGACGGAGAAGCTGCACGCCCTCTATCCGCAACTTGTCCACGGAGCACCCCAGAGTGGGGTGGACCGTGTCCATCTGCTGCTGCCGGTTCGCGACGGTGAGGCCCTGCTCGAGCAGATGTCGGAGTGGCAGACACGCTATCACTGCTGGCGTTTTGATCTTCAGGGTCCACTACCGCCCTATCACTTTGCTTAACCCGAAAGTGCCGAGAGTGCCGCCGCCACCCCACTGCCGGGGGTAAATCGGTCATAGCCCAGGGAACGTAAAGCACCTTCGAGTGCGGCCGTCGCGGTCAGCACGTCCCGGTCTGAGACAAAACCCAGGTGTCCGAGCCGGAAGATCTGTCCGCTCATCTCACCCTGTCCGTCTGCGACGATAATGTCGAAGTTTTTCTTGAGGGCCGAGCGTAACCGGGCAACTTCAATGCCCGGCGGTGGAATCACGGCGGTGATGGCGGCACTGGCGCTCTGGTCGTCGGGGTTGAACAGTTCGAGCCCCATAGCCCGAACGGCAGCGCGGGTGGTGTCGCGTAGACGCGCATGGCGGGCGAAGAGATTGTCGAGTCCCTCGTTCTTGAGCATCTGCAAACTGGCTTGTAGACCAAAGACCAGATTGACCGGCGTGGTGAAGGGCGTGTTGAATTTTTTGAGTGCCTTGCGGTACTGACGCAGATCAAAGTAGTAGCGCGGCATGGTCGAACGCTCGCAGGCCTGCCAGCCCCGTTCGCTCACCGCCAGGAAAGCCAGTCCCGGCGGGATCATATAAGCTTTTTGGGAGCCGGAACCGACAAAATCGAGGCCCCACGCATCTACTGGTACGGTGGTAGCACCCAGGCTTGTCACCGCATCAACGATGGCGAGTGCTTCGCCGTGGGCGCGGATGTGGCTTGCAATCGTCTCCAGGTCATTGGTTACCCCGGTCGAGGTTTCGTTGTGGGTGATGATGACCGCCCGGATGGCTTTGTTGGTGTCCGCCTCGAGAGCGGCCCGGAAAGGCTCGGTCGGTAGAGGCTGACCGTAGGGAGCCGCGATGACCTCTACTTGCAATCCGAACGCTTTTGCCATGTCTACCCAACGCTCGCCGAACTTCCCATTTGCACCGACCAGAACCCGGTCACCGGGGGAGCAGGCATTGACGATGGCGGCTTCGATGGCCCCGGTCCCGCTACAGGCCAGGATCAGTACATCGCCCCGGGTCTGGTGGAGCCACTTCAGCCGCTCACAGACTTCCTCCATGATCTGGGCAAACTCGGAACTGCGATGACCGATGGGTGAGCGGGCCATGGCCAGCAGGACTCGCTCGGGGACCGGCGTCGGGCCGGGGATCATCAAAAACAACTTGTCGTCCATTTACGCCTCTACAAATTCAACGTCATTAAGCTCGAACCAATTATCTTACAGGTTCGCCCGGTCAGGTCCCGTCATCCGCGGGCCTGTCCCCCAGTCCGGGTCGGTAAACTGAAGACACCTCTGCTGCCGGTCCATGACCCGTTACTTTGTGGCCCTACTGCCTCCGGCTGGGATTCAAGACTCGGTGGGCGCACTCAAGCAACACTTTGCTGTGCACTACGCGAGTGAGGCGGCCCAGAAATCCCCTCCGCACATCACGCTTCAACCACCCTTCAACTGGTTACCCGAGCGGGGTGCGCTAGAGCCCGCTCTAAATGCATTCGCCCAATCACAGGCTCCTCTGCGCGTTGTCCTGTCGGGCTTTGCCGCCTTTGCCCCCCGGGTTATCTATATCCGCGTCCACGCCTCACTTGAGTTATCGACCTTGCAACGCACCCTGGCAGACCACTTGCGAACACTGGGTATCGTTGATCCACACGCGCACCGACCCTTTACACCTCACATGACTGTTGCTTTCCGCGACCTGACCGGGCAGCACTTCAAAACTGCCTGGAGCGAGTTTGAGCACCGACGGTTCGATTGTGAGTTCACTGCTTCCTCACTTGCGCTCCTGGTCCACGACACCCGGCGCTGGAACGTCGGGGCTGAGTTTCCTTTCGTATAGCCCCGTCCGTCAATCGATCAGGCAGGATAGAAACGTCTTATCCAACCGCCGATCAGTTGAGGAAGCAATTGGAATGCAGAAAGTCACCGACGAGGACATGCAGGTGCTGGGTGAAGATCAAGCCACACCGATTTTCTGGCAGGCCGACAAAAGCGACAAGGCAGAAGTGGGAGTATTGAGTCTTGAGCACTCGACCGGAGAACTGGCCACACTCCGGCAGTTCGATGCTGCGGATTACATAGCGGGCTCGGTCTTCGAGAGCCTGGAGCCGGGGCTGATCGTGCAGCTTGCCGAGGGCTTCTTCGTGCTCGACGACGCGGATTTTCCTGCTTCCTGATGCCGTGGAGAAACCCCGATGCACCGGTACAAATCGTGGATAATACTTGCCGCAGCAGGGGCACTGCTTGGAACTGCTCCTACCCTGGGCCAACCGCGCCCTCCTGAGCGGATGAGCGCTGCTCAGGCGTCCTACGAGCAAGGAGCGCTCAAGGTCAAGAACAAAGACTACCGGGCGTCGATTGAGAATTTCACCCAGGCCGTCCGCTTGAACCCCAACTATGCTCTGGCTTACGTCGGTCGGGGCATTGCCCGGGCAAACCTGGGGGATAAGCAAGGAGCGATCGACGACTATACCCGCGCCATCCGTATTGATCCCGAGGATGCCCAGGCGCACTACAACCGAGGTTTCCTCCGCTACGGTCTCGGAAAACGCGAAGCGGCAGTCGAAGATTATACCCGCGCCATCCGCCTCAAGCCCGACTATGCCCTCGCGTACAACAATCGCGGCTTTGCCCGTTTTCGACTGGGCAAGTACCGCGAAGCCATCGAGGACCTGGAGCAGGCCATTGGCCTTGATTCTAGCTATGCTGTCGCTTACAACAACCGCGCCCTGGTCCGCAATGCCCTTAAAGAGTACCAGAAGGCCATCGAGGACTTTGACCGGACACTCGGACTCGACCCCGAGTATGCCATCGCCTACGTCGGACGGGGAGTCGCCCACTATGGCCTGGGCAATCGGCAGGCGGCAGTCGAGGACTACACCCGTGCTATCCGCCTCAACCCCAAAGACGCCCAGGCCCACTACAATCGGGGCATTGCCCGCTCGGGCCTGGGTGAGCGCGAGTCGGCGGTGGAAGACCTGCAAAAAGCGGCTGAACTTCTCCGCCAACAGGGCGACAAAGCTAGCTCCCAAAAGGCACTGGAACTCGTCCGTAAACTCGAAGGCTAGCTGTCCGTCGGTGCACTACGCGACAGTCCGGCACTCCGCCGACTGGCAAGATAAGTATGTTCGTGGTACCGCCCGTTTTACATTTTGTCTGGATAGGATACCGATGTTTGCTTACAAACTCCTGCGTCTGTGCATCGTACTCGCCCTGGGACTGATGAGTGCGAGCCCCGCCCTGGCCGAGTCGAGGTTTTCTTTTGAGACGACCCCCGGGCAACTGCCCAAGAGTGTCATTCCTAGCCACTACGCCATTACGCTCACACCGGACATGCAGAGCCTGACCTTTAAAGGTTCTGAGGTGATCGATCTTGATGTCAAGACGGCCAGCAATACAATTACACTCAACGCCCTAGAACTGGACGTTGCAAGTGCCGCTCTGGACGGGCAGGTAGCGCAGGTCAAGACCGACGAGGCTAAACAGACCCTCATCCTGACTTTTCCGGAGCCTGTCAAACCGGGAGCGCACAAACTGGCCATCGAGTTCGCGGGCAAGATCGGTAACCAGGCTCAGGGCCTCTACTACGACCGCTACCAGACCGCTCAAGGGCAGAAGGTTCTGCTTGCGACCCAGATGGAGCCGACGGACGCACGGCGGATGTTTCCCGGTTGGGATGAACCCGTCTACCGCACGACCTATCAGTTGACGGTCAACGTGCCCGAGAAATTCATGGCCGTCTCCAACATGCCTGTCGAGACTCAGAAGGCACTCGGCCAGGGTCTCAAGACCGTTACCTTTCAGCGCACGCCCAAGATGTCCAGTTACTTGATGGTCCTGGTCACGGGCGAGCTTGAGGCCATCGAGACAGAAAGTGCGGGTGTAAAGCTGCGCGTCATCACCACCGAGGGCAAGAAAGAGTCGGGCCGCTACGCGCTCGAAGCTCTCCAAAAGCTGCTGCCTTACTACGACGATTACTTTGGAGTCAAGTACCCACTGCCCAAGCTCGATATGATCGCCCTGCCGGGTGGCTTTAGTGGAGCAATGGAGAACTGGGGAGGCATCACCTACAACGAGTCAATCCTACTATTTGATCCCAAAACCTCCTCCCAGGGCACCAAGGAAGCAATTTTCAACGTGGTTGCCCACGAAGTCGCTCACCAGTGGTTCGGGGATCTGGTGACGATGGCCTGGTGGGACAATCTGTGGCTCAACGAAGGCTTCGCCACCTGGATGGCCCTCAAGGCGAGCGACCAATTCAATCCGGGCTGGAACATCTGGCTCAGGGCCAACGCCTCCAAAGATGTGGCAATGGGATCGGATGCCCGCAAGACGACCCACCCCATCCAGCAACCCGTTAAAGACCCCGGCGAGGCGGTAGCGGCCTTCGACGAAATTACCTACCAGAAAGGCGGTGCCGTCATCCGCATGCTGGAGACCTACCTGGGCGAAGCGGATTTCAAGGCGGGCATGCGTCGGTACATGGCGGACCATCAGTACTCCAACACGACGACTGCGGACCTGTGGGAGTCACTCCAGCAAGCTTCGAGCAAGCCCGTGGCCGCGATCGCAACCAGCTGGACCGAGCAGCCGGGCCTGCCTGTGGTTAAAGTCAGCGCCGCCTGCCAGAGCACCCGCGAACTGGTGCTTACCCAGGAGCGCTTCACAATCAATGACCCGAGTGCAGCACCCTTGATGTGGCAGATCCCGGTCTCCGTTCAAAAGGTGGGTGCTGCGGACCCCGTAGACTACACCCTGCTTACGACCAAAACGGCAAGTGTTCGCGAGGACGGCTGCCAGGGTGCCGTCAAACTCAACGTTGCAGACGCAGGTTACTACCGGGTGCAGTATGAACCGGCCCTGTTCAAAGCGTTGCAGGCGAGTGCCAGTAAATTGCCGGAGGCAGACCGCGTCAACCTGCTGAGTGATACCTGGGCCATGGTGCAGGCCGGACGCCTCCCGTCCACCAACTACCTGGAATTGGTCCAGGCAGTCCGCGACGATACGAGTCTCGCTGTCTGGGAGCAAGTTCTCAGCACTCTTCAGTCAATTGACGCTCTGCAAGTCGGCCGGCCGGGGCGCTCGGCCTTTCAGGCCTATGGCCGTTCGCTACTAGCTCCGGTCTTCGAGCGGATTGGCTGGGACGCAAAACCCGGTGAAGCTCAGACGGTCGCCCTGCTGCGCAGTAAACTGCTTACCGTCCTGGGCAGTTTCAGGGACGAGGCGGTGATTGCCGAGGCCCGCAAACGCTTCCAAGCCTTCCTGCAAACACCCGGTTCACTTGCCCCGGACCTGCGCCCACCTGTCTTCTACATCGTGGGCCGCTACGGCGACCAGGCAACTTACGACCAGTTGCAAGCTCTGGGGCGCAAGACCCAGAGTACCGAGGAAAAGAGCCGCTTTTACAGAGCGATGGCGGCGTCCCTGGACCCGAAGCTTGCCCGCCAAACCCTGAATGTCTCACTGACGGACGAAGTGAATCCAGTCCTCGCAACCAACCTGGTTCTGGCTGTAGCCTCAGATGGAGAACACCGTTCGCTCGCCTGGGACTTTACCAAAAAGCACACGCAGGAGTTGCTGAACAAGCAGACCTTCTTTGCAAAAAATAAATACATACCCAATCTGATGAGCGTCTTCCCTGACGTCGAGCGCGCTACTGAACTGGAAGCTTACGCAAAGGCCAACCTGCCCCCGGAGGCCCAGAGCGAAGTGGCCAAGGGTGCTGAGCGCATCCGCTTCAGGGCGGGCCTACGCCAGCGGGAACTAACCAGAATCGACAGCTGGGTCTGCAATCAGTCGGGTTCGCCCGGTGGCTTCAAAGCTCAATACTGTATCGGTAATTCCTGAAGACTACAGAGAGCGGTGCAGTCGAGTCAGCACCGCTCTCTGTAGTCCAAATGCACAGGATCCTGCTCAGGGTTCTAGTGGTACAGCACTGCTTTTGAGTATCCCGATCTGGGTGGGTATCTTTTCAAGGGCTAAAGGAACTGGAGCCGGTTTGAGCAGAGATAGAGAGGACGTCTGGCTGACGGGCAGGCTTGCGACTTTGAGCGTGGGTGCCGTTGCAGCATTTACTGGTATGGCTGTAACTTTGGCCGCAGGTGGGTCAGATAGCACGGGTACACTCGCCGCCTTGAGCATTGCAGTCGGGCCCGTAGAGGCACTGGTTGCCATAGGCATGAGCAATGTCTTCGTAGACATCGCGTAGGCCGGTGGGAGCAGTATTTGGGGCCGTGCAGCGGAAGACGGGACACGTGTCAGAGGTGGTAGGACCTTAAGGGATGCGGAGGATGGAACCTGGGGCTGTGCCAGTCGCAGACTTACCTGGGGTGCCTGCCCGTCGGTCGTGAGTGGACCCGTGGACATCGGAAGGGAATCATGGCCTGCGTACCAGGTCTCCAGGTGGTACTGGGCTTCAAAATATTGTGCCGCTGAGCGGGGAACGAGGCTTGCCAGAATAATCGCGTTGGCATAGTCACCCTTGCCTGCCGAGCGAAGGGCACGGCTCAGCAGGTCTGTGCTCCACTCCTCGCGCCGCTGTCTGACCCTGTCGATGACCATTGATGTATTGGCAATCCGTTCGAGCTTGCTGAGTGCGGCACCTATATATTCCGGAGACCCCAGGGTGGCCTGAGTTTCAGCCTTGGCCAGGAGCACGCGGTCAGAGGCAGGAACGTCACTCGTGCTCGTCGTCCAGATGGCCCCGCCAATTCCCAGCAGTAAGAGTACTCCGGCCAGGAGCAGGGCAGGCTGTCGTAGAGTGCGGGCAGTAGAGGCATTGGTACGCTGTCGTGGCGGAAGTGGACCGGCATGCAAAGCTTTGAGGAAATCCTGCATGCCCTGCGGGCGCATGAGCGGGTCTTTGTGCAAACACTGCATGATGAGTTTGGCTAAGTAGTCCGGAACCTCGGAGCGCACAAGTTTAAGCGGGTGAGGCAATGTTCTGGTGTGTGCAAAACACCAGGCCTCCAGGTCATCGGTCGCCGCGACAACCGGCAAGTGGCCGCAGCACAACTCGTAGAGCATGACTCCCAGGCTGTACATATCTGCAGAAACACTCGAGGAGTTGGTATTTAGACGCTCCGGCGCACTATAGCGGGCTGCGTGGAGAGTCATCCCCCCCCCGGAGCCGCGATCCCAGACTCTAGCCCATTCATCTTCTTGCTCTCGTACAACCAGAATAGTTCGGGGGTCGAGGTTTCCATGGGCAAGCCCCCACCGGTGTGCTTGAGCGAGAGCGGTGGCAATGTGACCTGCCAGGATGGCAACGCGTCCGGGATCAAGAGAGCCCTCCTGCTGCCGAAGCTCATCCAGGGAACAGCTCGAGTGATCTACATTCGATGGCATAAGTGGCAAGCACGTAGGATTTTGATTGACATTCATGACAGGCGGGAGGAAACTGTTCTGATCAGACCGCGTGGGCACCTCTGCGTCAAGGGGATTTATGCACCAATATACGGAATGTGTACTAACTTTATGTCCTGAAAGGATATGTCTCAATGCAGGGGTAGCCGGTGATGATCCAGCTCAAAATGACAGTTCCCCGGTTAGCAAGTATCAGTCTGGCCTTATTGGTATGGGTGTCCACTGCAAATGAGCTGTTGGCCCAGTCCGGCCAGACAATACAACAATTGTTCGTGGACGGCATTGCTCTACAGAGTAAAGGGAACTACGCCCAGGCCTTGAAGGTTTGGAACGAGGTGATTCAGAAAGCACCCGGCGAACCCGCTGCCTATGTCAACCGCGGCATTACCCGCTATGGCATGAACGATCTGACCGGGGCGCTGAAGGATTTTAGCGAAGCAATTATCAAAAAGCGCGACTACGCCGATGCCTACTTCAACCGGGCCGTGATCCTCAGTGATCTTGGCGACTATCAGGCGGCAGTCGCCGATTACCAGCAGTACCTGACCCTCAATCCCAACGCACCCGACAGTGAGCTGGCCCGCAACAAACTCAACACCCTGCGCCAGCGTGAGCGCATCGCTACGCAGCCGTTGCTCCCCGAGCGACCCTCCCCGCTCCCAAGTAGCGGAGCCGTCCCCCTGGGCAAGATCAGCGGTTACGACGCGACGACCGACGATACACTGCTGGGTCTGAAAGTGAGCGTCGAGAAGAAGTTGCTCAAAACGTCCGCTTCCATTTACAAAAAAGCCCAAAATTTCGTCGTTCAAATGAAACGGGGCACCACCATCGACCAGGCACTCAAGCGTTCCGGCCTCGACCGTCAGTCGATGATCCGTCTGACCTGGCGCGGAGCAGCCTGGCGCACTTACAGAGTGCTGATCCGTTAGCCTTTGTGTTTGGGATCAAGCCGATAATAGACAAAGTTACTCGGCATACCAATGGACCTTGAAGCAGCTCGTCTTCGTGCCAGACTTCGCACTGAGTTGCGTGCTCCTCTGCGCAAGTTACGGATGTTTTTGTACGTTGCCTTTGGGGCGAGCGGGGCAATCGGGTGGTTCGTGAGCTTTTTTCGCGTCCTGGCCGCGCGCGAGCTACAGACCAGCCTGGTCAATCTGGCTATCCAGACCGGACTGATCATCCTGGTGGTTTGGTTATGGCGTCTGGAAGCCCGCCAGGACGACAAACTCTTCGAGCGTTACCTGGCTCAGGAAAGCAGGCCTCAGGATGCAGGATAGCGCCCCCCCGTACCGGGCTCCCTGGTATTTTCAGGACGGTCTAGTCCAGACGCTGCTCGTCAGCACTCAGCACGGTGGAGCCTGGGTGCGCCGGGGCGAGCGCTCACCCCTCGCTCCCCGGTTACCGGCTCTACCCTGGCAGGACCATGTTTTTGCCGGTGCCGAGGGTGTTCCCTTAGCAGGGCGATACTGTGCCCATCCCGGACGCAAAGCCCGGGGTACGATCATTGCCTGTTACGGGATCACCGGCACCATGCAGACGTGCTGGTACATTCACTACCTGGCCCGTAAAGCCTTTGCACGTGGCTATGACGTGGTGATCTACGACTGGCGTGGCCATGGGCAGAGTGCGGCGCTCTCGGCAGTGCCTCCTTCGGATGGCTGGCGCGACGGTGAAGATATCTTGCACATTGCCCACCAGGCTTTTGATCTAGGTTGTGCAGCACCGGCGATCCCCGTGGGTTTCTCGCTGGGGGGACAGCTTGTGCTCTGGTCGCTCAAGGTGGCCTATCAGCTTGGCGATGCGGCTATTACCGGGGCCTGCACCGTCTGTCCCAACCTCGAGTCGAGCTGGTCGCTGGCCTTTTTGCGCACGACAGTCGGTGGGCGGCTGATCGAGAGCGCCCTGGTCAATGAACTGTGCCGCGAGGTGCGCCTGCGCATCGAGCGCTACCCCGAGTACGTGCCCGAGGGGGTACTGGACCGCCTCAAGGTTATTCCCGACTTCGACCGCGAACTGGTCATTGACTACTACCGATTCTCGAGCGTCGAGGAATACTACCGTCAGACTAGCGGTCTCTACTTGCTGGAAGATTTGCACCTGCCAAACTTAATTCTCTACGCGGCAGACGACCCGATGTTCGCTCCGCGCATCGTCGGTGAACTTGAACGTCGGGTCGCGCAAAATTCGCACACCAAACTTCTGCTGACCGGTCAGGGCGGGCATGTCGGTTACATCGGGCTACCGACGCGTTTTGAGGATGAGTTCTGGGCACTCAACCGCGTGCTTGATTTTTGCGACCGGCTGAGTAGTTGAGGTCAGCCGGGCTTATGCTGGTACGCCTCTCGACGCCGCGCCAGAAAACGTCTATTGCACTGTTCGCAACAGTGAGGATAAAGTCCAAGCCAGGACAAGATTTTTTGAAAGCCCCTGCGCCTGGTTCTGCGAGTTTTCACGCCGCCGCACTGTGGACATTTGGTAGCCAAGGCCGTCACCTCGTTGTGAGAAGACTGTCTCCATGCTAGGAGACTTCCATGTCAAAGTAGTGTCTCTAATGCGACAAGCATGTGCGTATTTTGCCCTGATTTTTAGGCGCTGCACGGGATCAGCGTGGCTTCTGCTATAGGTTGGTAGCTTCTGTGAGTCTGATAAGATGACTTGACCCAGCCCGAAAATTTCATGCAAAAAATTCCGGTTACCGTAATTACTGGCTTCCTGGGAAGCGGTAAGACAACGCTCATCCGTCACCTGCTCACCCACAACCAGGGCCTGCGCATCGCGGTGCTAGTCAATGAATTTGGTCAACTGGGCATCGATGGTGAGCTACTCAAAGCTTGCAGCGACTGCCCCGAGCAAGACATCGTCGAGCTGACCAATGGTTGCGTGTGCTGCACTGTCCAGGAGGAGTTTCTGCCCGTGATGGAGCAGTTGCTCGAGCGCCGGGATAAGCTCGACCACATTCTGATTGAAACTTCCGGGTTGGCCTTACCAAAGCCCCTGATTCAGGCCTTCCGCTGGCCGCAGATCGCTCATGCGGCGACTGTCGATGGCGTAGTGACCCTGGTGGACGGTGATGCCGTGGCCAATGGTCAGCTTGGTCAGTCGGTGCCGGGCTCCGCCCACGAGACGCCTTTAGAAGAACTGTTCGAGGACCAGCTTGCCTGTGCGGACCTGGTAATTCTCAACAAGGCTGACCTGCTCGATGCGGACCGGCTCGCTCAGGTCGAGGCGCAACTGCGGGTTCAGCTTCCTTCCCGGGTCAAAGTGCTGACTGCCTGCTCGGGTCAACTCGATGCACGGGTGTTGCTGGGCTTTCATCAAGCTGTCGAGGAGAATCTGGCCACGCGCCCCAGTCACCACGACACCGAAGAGGACCACGACCATGACGAAGCGATCGATTCGGTGAGCCTGCAGATCGAGACGCCCCTGGAGCCCGAGCGCTTGATTGAGAGGCTCCGGCACCTGGTCGAAACCATGGAGATTTACCGGGTCAAGGGATTCGTATACGTTGCGGACAAGCCCATGCGGCTGGTCGTTCAGGGTGTGGGTAAACGTTTTGAGCGCTATTACGACCGGGCCTGGCGACCGGGAGAGACCCGCCGGACAGATCTGGTTTTGATTGGCCGTGATCTGGACAGCAGACGCATCGAGGATGTATTGCTTATGTGAGCATTGATAGTGGCGGACCTATGCTGACCCCCCAGCGGTGGCGGATTGCACAACCGGACGCGTTGTTGAGCGCGGTGCTCGCGGACCGATTCGGACTGTCTCCTCTGCTGGGCCAGGTGCTCATCAACCGGGGTTTTCGTTCGCTGGAGTTGGCCGAAAGATTTCTTGAGCCCGAGCGCTGGTTGCTACCGGACCCCCAGCAAGAATTTGCCGACCTGCCTCGGGCCTTGGACCTGTTGTGTGAGGCAATCGAGCGCCGCATAGCAATTGGCATCTGCGGCGATTACGACTGCGATGGTATGACCAGTACTGCTCTGCTGCTCAGGGCAATTCGCAACCTCGGCGGACAAATCGACTACGCCATTCCCAGCCGCATGCGAGAAGGCTACGGGATCAACTGCCGAATCGTCGAGGAGTTTTACGAACAGGGAGTTGGCCTGATCCTGACCGTGGACAACGGCATCTCGGCCTTTGAGCCGGTCCAGCGAGCGATCGAGTTGGGCATGCAGGTGATTGTGACTGACCACCACGACCTGCCCGTGCGTCTACCCCCGGCAGATGCCATCCTCAATCCCAAGTTGTTGCCTCAGGCATCTCCCTACGCGCCCCTTGCCGGGGTGGGAGTGGCCTACGTGCTTGCCCGGGCGCTCGCCGAACGCCTGGACCAGGGTGGGGCGCTCACCGACACGCTGCTCGAACTTTTTACCTTGGGAACCGTTGCGGACCTCGCGCCGCTCGCGGGCGTCAACCGCGTCTGGGTACTCGAAGGTCTGAAGCGATTGCCATTTTCTGCCAATCCAGGTATCCAGGCTCTGCTCGCTGTGAGCGGTCTTGCCGACCGGGCTCACCTCAAACCGGAGGCAATCGGCTTTGCGCTCGGGCCGCGCATCAACGCCGTGGGTCGCCTCGCGGATCCACAGATTGTCATCGATCTCCTCACCGCCGACGATGCCGAGACGGCCCTTGCACTGGCACGCCAGTGCGAGTCCTTCAATCGCGAGCGCCAGGATTTGTGCAACCGCATTGAGCAAGAAGCGATTGCTCTGGTGGAGGAAGCACGCGCCGGGGGCCTGGTCCTCAGCGAGGAGCGCGTCTTGCTGGTCGCGCGGGCGGGCTGGCATCACGGCGTCATCGGTATCGTCGCCTCCAGGCTCAAGGAGCGTTACGGTGCGCCGGTCTTCCTTTGCGCGATTGAGGGGGAATCTGTGCGGGGCTCGGCGCGGGGAATTCCCGAGTTTTCGATTTTTAATGCTCTCCAGGCCTGTGCACCGTTGCTTGAAGGCTTTGGCGGTCATCCGATGGCCGGGGGCTTCTCGCTACGAGCCGCGAACCTAACCGGTTTTCGGGACGGCCTGCGCACTTTCGCCTGTAATCTTCTCGTGGCTGAGCAGATCATGCCCCTGGTCGAGGTCGATGCCCGGGCTTGCTTCCGGGAGCTTGACCTGGATTTGTTGACGCAGATCGATCGTTTGCAACCCTGTGGTCTGGGCAATGCCGAACCCGTTTTCTGGACGCCCAACGTGCGCGTGCTCAAGCAAAAGCGCATGGGTGAGACAGGAACCCATCTAAACCTCACCCTCAACGACGGCAGCGCCGAGCGGCGGGCAGTGGGCTGGCGGATGGGCGATTGGCTACCGATACCCGAATACGTGGATATCGCCTACAAGATATGCGAAAACAACTGGCAGGGCCGACGTAAAACGGAACTTGAAGTAGTCGGCCTCAGAGCGGCCGCTGCTCCAAAGCTTTACCTGCCTGCTCCGCCCAGGTGTGCCCGGCACCCGGAGTGGTACGACCACCGCAAACATGAAGCACTCAAGTTCATCGAAGATTTTGTCGCCCACCAGTCCGCACCGGTGTTGCTTTACGGGTATGCCCGGCCCCAATTGGAAGCGTCACTCGCGAGTCGCGTTCACTACGACCGGCCTCTCGACCTGCCCTACGCTCATCTATTGCTATGGAGCCTGCCGCCATCTCCCCTACACCTACACTGGCTGATTGGCCACGTGCGTCCCCAAAGTGTTCACCTTTTCGCGCAACCTGTACCGCCGGTACACGTATGGACGCTGCAACGAAATCTCAAGGAAGTGTATGTGCCTCATGAGCCTTTACAGGTTCTACATCTGGCTCAGAAGTGGTGGGTCTCACCCCGTGCTCTGCTCGAAACCCTGGTGGAGTTGGGGTACCTGACAAGCTGGGACTCGGAACTAGACGCGACTCTGCACAGACTGATGGGTGGGATACTGTCCGAGCAAGAGGCCTGGTACGGAAGCGGACCAGAAGAGTTGCAAAAGTACTTTTGATCAAGTTAGGTCTAAGAATCAACGCCACTCTTGCGGATCTTTTCGACACCCAACTTCTTGACCCACTTGGGCGTCTCAGCATTCTCCCAACCCGGCGGACGCTCTGACGCATACCAGGCAAGCGAGCCTCCCAGAATGCAGACGACGAAACCAACCGCCAAGAGAGTCAGGAAAATAGTCATCGTTCTAACCAACGCAAAAAATGTTTACACTAGTCTATCATCTGTACCCACTCCAGGATCTGTTCGTTGACTTCCTCGGGAGCCTCGTCTTGCGGGCAGTGACCGGCTCTCTGGATAGCGACAAACTTGCGCACGCAGGGATAATCCGCCAATTTGCGTCCCAGGGCAATCGGTTCCCAGGGGTCTTGCTCACCCCATAAAATCAGTACGGGGCAACGGACCTGAGGAAGCAGGTCCTCGGCGAGCGGACCGCCCGAGTAGTTGATAAATGAGAGAAAGACCTCGGCGGCACCCGGATCATAGGCCGGTTTGCACAGTAAGTCGATCAGTTCGTCTGTAACTGCCTCCTCGCGGACATATGCCTGCTTGAGGATGCGGCGGACCGAGGCCGGTCTACGGACGCGCTCGAAGAAGAACCGACCGAAGGTCGGGACGGAGAGAATTCTTTGTAGCAAAGGTGTACTGGTGCGGCGCAGCCAGGGTAAGGTCTGGCGCTTGCGGTCGTGTAGCAACCGTAATGAGCAATTGATCATGACCACACCCGCGACCTGCTCGGGAGAGTAGACAGCGGCTTGTAAAGCAACGATTGCACCGATCGAGTTTCCGACCAGGATGGCGGGCGCCCCTACGACTTCACGGGTGAAGTCGGCCACCTGTGCTCCCCAGGTCTCGAAAGTGTAGGCCACACCGCCTGGCTTGGCGGATCCCCCAAAACCTAGCAGGTCCAAAGCGTGGACCGGATGGTGCTTGCCCAGGACGGGGATGTTTTTGCGCCAGTGGCCGAGATTTGCTCCGAACCCGTGCACGAACACGATAGGAGGTAGGCCGCCGGGGGCCGTCTTGAGGCTTTGGCAAGCAATCGAATGTCCTTGCCAGGTCCAATGCGTATTATTCTTCACATTTCTTGAATAACATCTTCTAATCCCATCGGTAAAACGCTTTGTGCTAAGGTTGTGGGCGTTGTAAGATATCTCATTAATCTACAGTCCAAAGCTGGTCAAGCGCCTTGTGTTAGAGTATGACGCGCGACAGACGCAAGTGGGAGAGCCTGGATGCAAATTGCAGTTATTGGCTTAAGTCATCGGACTGCACCAATTGAGATTCGTGAAAAAGTTAGCATCCCAGAGCATCAGGTAGCCGAGACCCTCAGGAAACTGCGCACCTGCCCAAATGTGGAAGAATGCGCCTTACTGAGTACTTGCAACCGCCTGGAAATTTATGCCGTCCTCAGAGATAGCGAGTATGGCGTACGCGAGATCATTCGATTTTTGGCCGAGACTAAGGGCGTCAGCCTGCCGATGTTGCACCCGCACATCTTTGTGTTGTTGCACCAGGATGCCGTGATGCACCTGATGCGCGTTGCCTCCGGACTTGAGTCACTGATACTCGGAGAAGGACAGGTTCTCGCTCAGGTAAAAGCGACCCACACTCTGGCTCAGCAGGCCAAGAGCGTTGACCGCGTCCTCAACCAGGTCTTCAAGACGACGATTACGGCGAGCAAGCGGGTCCGCGCCGAGACTGAGATTGGCACCGGGGCTGTCTCAGTTTCCTCGGCTGCTGTTGAACTTGCTCTCAGCAAGCAGGGTTCGCTTGCGGATCAGCGTTGTCTGGTAGTAGGGGCGGGCAAGATGGGTGAGTTGCTCGTGCGGCACTTACTTGCCAAGGGCGCGCGCCAGATTGTCGTCTTGAACCGTTCACTGGAGCGCGCCGCTCAACTCGTCGAGCAATTTGGTTTGCAGCTGCTGGTCGGTAACCTGGAGGACCTCTGCAACCGTGTCGTCTCAGCCGATCTTGTCTTCACTTGTTCTTCTACTGTTGAGCCTTTATTGACCAGTGAGAAGCTGGTCCAGTTGCTAAGGCGCGACCAGGGATTGATGATTTTCGATATTGCCGTACCGCGCAACGTGGCCTCAGACGTCAACGACCTACCCGGTGTCCAGGTCTTCAATGTCGATCATCTCAAACAGGTCGTTGAAGAAAATATGGCCTACCGTCACTCGATGATTTGCCAGGCTGAGGGCATCCTCCAGCAAGAAATGGACAAATTCCTGGAGTGGTGGCGTTCGCTTGAAGCGGTACCGACCATCAACTGCTTGCGCCAGAAGGTTGAGACGATCCGCGAGCAGGAGCTTGAAAAAGCTCTCTCACGCCTTGGTACCGAGTTTGGCGAAAAGCACCAGGGTGTCATCGACTCCCTTACCCGGGCCATCGTCAACAAAATCCTCCACGATCCGATTGTTCAACTGCGCGCTCAACGCGATGCCGAGGCCCGCAGACGAACACTCCAGGCCCTCCAGCTGCTATTCAACCTCGACCCACTGAGTAATGCCCTGAGCACTCAGCGTCCTGACACTGACTAAGGTCGCGCCATTCTCCCGAGTTCGGCTACGTAGGACCAACCCTGAACAACTACACCCAGGCAGGCAAAGCCGAGTACGGTTAGCAGCGGGTTAAATTTACCGGTTTGAAAAGCCCGAAAGGGCAGTGCAAAAAAAACGATGGTCGCAGCCAACGTACTCAGCATTTGCCAACTCAGGCCGTGATAGACCATGGTCATCGGCGCGACCAGGAACATGGCTCCGATGCTCACAGCCAGAACAAAGGTCAGCAGCGAAAGCCAGAAGCCGGTGACGGCGTTCATTACTTACCTCGCGCACTTCTTTGTAGTGTAACGCCCGGCTGTTTAGCGTAACCGTTCGTCTTTTCCACAGGGTGTGGAAAAAGTTGAAAAGAAGTAACTCACAGCGAGGCAAGCAGATTGGACTATACTCGGGCGAGTCCCTTCTGGCCTGCCCGCGCCGGAGGCACCCTACATACAGATGACTCGTCTGAACCAGATTGCCGATGTGTACTACCAGCCATTGCCCGACTTGCTGTTTGAGGCTCAGCGGTTGCACCGGGAACACCACGACCCGCGCGAGGTGCAATTGTGTACGCTCAGCAGTATCAAGACCGGCCTGTGCCCGGAGGACTGTGCCTACTGCTCCCAGAGCGTTCACAACCAGACCGGGCTTACTCCCCAACCACTTACGTCGGTCGAGACAGTACTTGTTGAAGCCCGAGCGGCCAAGGCCAGCGGCTCAACCCGCTTCTGCATGGGGGCGGCCTGGCGGGAGGTCAAGGACGGCCCGCTCTTCGAGCAAGTTCTAGAGATGGTGCAGGGGGTTGCAGCCCTCGAACTTGAGGTCTGTTGCACGCTTGGGATGCTCAAGCCTCACCAGGCCGAGCGTTTGAAGGCAGCTGGGCTGACCGCCTACAACCACAACCTTGATACCTCACCCGCCTACTACCCGCAGGTGATCACAACCCGCACCTATCAGGACCGTCTCGAGACTATTCGAGCTGTCAGCGATGCAGGCATCTCCGTCTGCTGTGGCGGCATTCTGGGTATGGGCGAATCGGTGCAGGACCGCCTGGATCTGCTCGAAGTACTCCTGGGCCTCAACCCACCGCCCGAGTCGATCCCAATCAACTGCTGGGTACCGGTTGCAGGTACGCCGCTCGAGGGTACACCTCCCGTGGAGCCAGTCGAGCTAGTCCGCATAATCGCAACTGCCCGTATCCTCTTTCCTGCTGCCATGGTTCGCCTCTCTGCGGGTCGCTTGCAGATGAGTGACGAGTTGCAGACCTTGTGTTTTCTGGCCGGTGCCAACTCCATCTTTAGCGGCCCGCGGCTACTGACTACCGCCAATCCCGAGCGTTCACGCGATGAGCAACTCCTGGGCCGCCTTGGTATGAAGGCCCGTGCCAATCGCTGACGGGCTACTTGGCAATGTCATGCATCTGGTTGGTAGCCTGGGTGTCCTGCAGGTAGTAGTAGTCTCCTTCCTTGCTCAGGCTATCAACGGAGACGAGTACGTCCTTGCCCTTTCCGAACAGATTGAAAAAGCCACCCGGTTGCGGGTCACCACCGTAGATAACCTTGGCAAGCACCGGTTTGTTGCCGTTGGCGGGGTCACAGTAGATTTCTTCGATAGTCCCGAACTGCTCACCACCGCGCTCGTAAAGACGGTTGCCCTTCATAGCGACGGTAGGGAGATCTCGGGAGGGCTTACCCCCACCGTCGTACTTAGCCATTACTCCTCCAGGCAGCGGCGTACCCTCACCGGGTATTGCCTTGACACCTTCAGGAGTATCGTTGGTGTAATCAACCGGGGGGACCAGAATACCTGCCACAGTTTCGGGCGTACTCCCGCCCGCCGGTCGTCCGACAGCTTGAAGCTCTGCTTTGGGCATGTTTAAGTAGAGCTTGCCGTCTTGAGCAGCGAGTCTACTCTCGAGGATCAAGACGTCCTTGGCTCCAAAACCTAGAAACCCGCCGACTCCTGCCCTCAGATACCGCTCATTGGCATTGTCCACGTTCACGTAGACATCACTGATTTCGCCAATGCGTTCGCCACTCTGGTCATAAATCTTCTCGTCTTCTAGCCGACCGGCAGATTCTGCCCCGGAGGATTTCAGATCATCGGCCTTTACAAATAGCATCGTGTATTCCTCCCGGATTATGATCAAAGCTCCGAATGGCCAGCTTGCAAGCTGGAGATTCGGGTATCAAAATGCCAACTAAAGTAATTTAAAAGTACCGGTTATGGGTCCTGGAAAACTCCCCCCCAAGACAGACCTCGAGCACTCGATGGGTCAAAGCAAGCAAACTAAAACTGTATCGACCGGAGGTAAAGCTTATCTATACTCCTAAGCCTGGAAAAATCTCGTTTTTGTGGTACGTCGCACGCACTGTGCTGGGTCTGATTTTGCGCCGGCCTCTCGTGGGTGTACGCGCGATTCCTTTTTTGCCGGATGGGCGGGTGGTGCTAGTACATTTGCAGCGCGGCGGCTGGGTTTTGCCCGGAGGGCTCGTGGACCATAACGAAAAGCTTCACACGGCCCTCGACCGTGAGCTTCAGGAGGAGTGCGGTGTGCGGGTCGAGCGCTTTGGGCGGTTGTGTGGGGTGTACTCCGAGCCCTGGCGCGATGTGCGCTTTCACAGCGTTTGCGTGGTTATCGAGGTTTTTGTACAGGGGACATTACGCACAAGCGATCCCCAAGAAATTCGGGAGGTAGCAGCATTTGCGCTGGATGCGCTACCTGAGGAACTGCTGGTCGATTGCCGTACGCAACTGGCACAGTACTTGGCCGGCGAGGTAGTGGTCGATTGAGACGGCCTACAATGATGGAACTGTCCGGAACCCTCACCATGAATGACGGTATAACCCCTATGGCTGCCCGCAATGCCGATACCGTTGCTCGAGTAGACAACAGTGACCTCTTGCAGCTTGGCCATTACGTAGAGGAAAGTCTGCTCGGGGAACTGAGTCGGGTTCACCACAAAGCCCAAGCGTGCCTGGATCGTTATCACGACTGGCAAGCAGACCAAACGGATTTGCAAAGGCGAACCGGGTTCGTACTTGCTTTCTATGAACTTCTGGATTTGTACCCTCAATTACACAAAATGGGCACCGATCTCGCTGATCTGCGCGAGGATCTCGGCGGCTGAGCAAACTTCAGGAATGCGTGAGCAAGTACAAGCAGCGCTCGATGGCAAACAGCCTCGACTGCACGCGCTTGAGGTAGATCAAGCGCAAGTTGGGCAGGAGCAGGACTGGTATGCTCACCCACCACACGCCCGGCAGAATGTTTTCTAGCACCAGCGAGAATATCAGCCAGAGAACCAGGAACGTCAAGCAGTTGCGCTGTGCCACCCGATTGTAGTGATGCTGGGTCTGAAGTTGTTCGAGGCATAGATAGATCTCAGTGCAAGAGAGTGAGCGAGACATACCATACACAAAACGGGTCTGGACATCGATGAGGCGCTCAAACGGTCTACTGCCGTGCGCATTGCGGCTGATGGCTTCGTAATAGCTGGTGAGATTGAGCAGCATAGTTTTTCGGTTGCGTTCTGCCTTTAGAGTTCCCAGTTTCAGGCTGGGTTTACGTGTCTGGGAGGTGCTTCATCAAATCATTAATCTTCCAGCCCGAGCGGTTACTCGTTATGCTGAAGGGGATTTCACTCCGCCCGGTTGGTGAAATGGTACGTGTCTTTATTGGCAGCGCTGCCCTGCTCGCGGGCTTTGCTGTCGCGACTGGTGCTTTCGCAACCCATGCCCTACGACCACACCTGGAGGCGCGGGCATTCGAGATTTTTGAAACGGCGGCTCGCTATCAGATGTACCACGCGCTCGCATTGCTGCTGGTGGCATTGCTGCTCGAGCGTACTGTGCAGGTGACCCTGCTGACAGCATCGGGCTTTGCTTTCCTATTCGGTACACTCATCTTCTCCGGCAGCCTTTATGCACTGAGCCTGAGTGGTTTGAAGTGGCTAGGAGCTGTTACTCCCCTGGGTGGAGCTGTACTGCTTGCAGGTTGGGGGTGTCTCGCTCTGTCTGCTTTAAGTTACAAATAAACAGGCTTCCCCATCCGCACTGCCGTAAGGAATAAGCTCCGATGTGCCGCTTGCTTGGCTACCTTGGTCCGCCGATTCAACTTGCCCGCCTGCTAGAACAGCCCGAGCACTCGTTGATCATCCAGAGCTATCAGCCTCGTGAGATGACCTCGGGACTCCTCAACGCAGACGGTTTTGGCGTGGGCTGGTATCATGCCCTGCACGATTGCGAGCCCTTCACTTACCGAAACACGCAGCCTATCTGGAGCGATACCAATCTTGCCGAATTGAGCCGCTACATCGAGTCCGGCTGCATCCTGGCATCCGTTCGCAGCGCCACTCCTGGACAGGCTGTACAGATCAGCAACTGTCAACCTTTTCGCCATGGCAGCATCCTTGCTACCCACAACGGCTACATAGAGAACTTCCGGCAGACGCTATATCGCACCGTCCGTGATACTTTAGACGATGCTTACTACCGAATCATTGATGGCACCACCGACTCTGAGCATATCTTCGCTTTGCTGCTTCAGTATTTAGACTATTCGACCACGGCGGGCGATGCTGAGGCTCTACAAGCGGCCCTGCACGCGACTGTGAGTATTCTGTCCAAATGGGCGGCTGTGGACGCTTTGCGGGTTGGTCTCAACCTGATTGTCAGTGACGGCAAGCAATTAGTTGCTTCCCGTTACGCCAGCACTTCCCCGGCCCCAACGCTGTACTGGTTGCGGGATGATCCGCGCTTTCCCGAGGCTGTACTCGTAGCCTCTGAACCCTTGTTCGCCAGTGATGGTTGGACAAGCTGTCCTGAAAACAGTTTCCTGAGCATCGGCGCAAACCTCGATGTGCAGACCGGCAGGCTGTAATTGCCGACTAAAGGGACTACCGTCGCTACTTTAGGAGGAGTGTGTAGATGGATGACAAAATATCGGTCTTTGACGTGTACAGCGAGAGCCGCCTGCAGCTTGAACGTTTAACGGTTGCAGACGCGCAACCGGGTGCAGGAACCGATGTGGTGCGGGGACTGCATGCCCAGCCCAAGGTTTTGCCGGCTCGATACTTTTACGATGATCGGGGCTCGCAGTTGTTCGAGCAGATTTGTGACTTGCCGGAGTATTACCTGACACGCACCGAGACAGCGATTCTCAAGCAGTGTGCCCGAGCAATTGCCGAATTGACCGGTCCTTGTGAAATCGTCGAACTTGGCAGTGGCAGTTCCATCAAGACCCGTATTCTCCTGGACGCTTACAGTGCGCTTGATTATCCCTTGCGCTACCTGCCCATCGATGTCAGTGCCGGTATCCTTGAGAGCAGTGCCTCCGATTTGCTGGTTGCCTACCCAAAGTTGCAGGTACACGGTCTAGTCGGCACCTACGAACTGGCCCTCAGGCGCCTCCGCAGCACTGGCCTGCCAACCCGGATGGTCTGTTTTTTGGGCAGTACGCTTGGCAACCTCAGTCCCCAGGAGTGTGAGGTCTTCTTCGCCCAGGTCGCGGCAACCCTTGAACCGGGTGAATACTTTCTTCTGGGCGTAGACCTGCACAAGGACGAAAAACAATTAGAAGCTGCTTACAACGACAACCGGGGTGTCACAGCCGAGTTCAACCTCAACATGCTCTGGCACCTCAACCGATGCTTCGATGGCGATTTTGAGCCCAGCCGGTTTGCGCACTGGGCTTTCTACAACGAGCCCCTCCGCCGCATCGAGATGCACCTGCGAAGTCTAGACTCCCAGACGGTCCGCTTGCGTTCTCTGGACTTGACAGTTGCCCTCCAGACCGACGAAACGATCCGCACGGAGATCTCGCGCAAGTTTGAACTTGATGCCATCGGGCAGGATCTGCGCGGTCGGGGGCTGATGCCAGTCGAGGTCTGGAGTGACCCCAACCAATGGTTTGGGTTGCTGCTGTGTCGGTTGGATCACTTGCGATAAAGGTTGGGCACGGGGATGGGCGCGTTGTCAGTTTTGCAATGCGTACACTCCGACCACAAGACCTGCTCCGAACGGTACCAACAACACAAGTGTCCACAATTCGGGCAAAGCGTAGATATCTGCCTGAGTTTTGAAGTAGTTGATTTTTGCTGCATGATTCC
This sequence comes from Gloeobacterales cyanobacterium ES-bin-141, assembly GCA_014380935.1. GTDB lineage: Bacteria > Cyanobacteriota > Cyanobacteriia > Gloeobacterales > Gloeobacteraceae > JACMIX01. Next base: position 29,094 of record JACMIX010000312.1, read on the forward strand.
TGCTTTGACCTGAACGGTCTCGATACTACAACTCACGTCCTCTCATGACTTTAGACTTCCACTTTATGGAGCTGTTTGAGAGCGTAATTTCACGTGACTTTGCCGGTTACTGCCCGGTAGAGTTGCGTATTTTCAGCGGGATCGTCGGTTATGCTGGCTGGGCGGAGTCACGGGCGAGTGGCGGAACGGTAGACGCACCGGACTTAAAATCCGGAGGGGTGAGTAACCCCGTGTGGGTTCGATTCCCACCTCGCCCATGGGTTGGTTTGAGGGCGGGCTACCGACCAGGTCTACTGGCGAGTGAAATCTTGAACGACGCGGTTCTGACTGTGAATAAGCTGGGCACCGAGGTCAGTCGTGTTGCTGGTTGTCGTGAGTCCCTTGGCAATCGCGACATAGTCCTTGGCTGTGGCGGCCGTGCCACTATCGGGTGCAACCGGGGTAAGAATGTCACCTTCGGTATTGAAGACCGTCGCGTTGCCGGCTGTCGCGAAGTTCCAGTTTTTGCCGGGGCCTGAACCCATGTCGATGCCCAGGATCTGCCGGAAGTCGGACTGTTCACTATCCGTATTGGCAGTGGCCGGATTGGCAAGGTCGGTTGCGGCGTCGATGCGCTCCGCATTGGCAGCCGGAATCTTGGTCTGGCCGGGCTGGCCAATCGTCACGTACTGACCGGGATGCTTGAAGCTGTATTCTTCCTGACCGGTGGAGATGCTTGCAAGGGCAGCGGTTGCCTCGGTGGTCCGGGCTTTGTCGGTCTGACCGATAAAGTTGGGTGCCGCGACAGCAGCCAGGATACCGATGATCACGACGACAACCAGAAGCTCAATGAGCGTAAAGCCGCGGCTTGAACGTGTGCGCAATCTTGGAGGAAGCATGAACATAGCTGAGCCTTCTGTTAGGGGGACATCAAACGGCTAAGTTTGCCTGACGCTGCTACTGTAACATCCGCGATTGTGCAGAGGGGAAGGGGGGACACATACGGAAAAGCCGCGGAAAAATCTAGAATAAGCAGGTTGCCTTTCAGCGAATTTGATGTGACTCCCGGATGGATTCACGTGGGTTGTCAGGGTTGGCGCTACGCGGATTGGCGACTGTCGCCCTGTCCCGATGCTGCCTTTTACAGTGCTGATACTCCGGCTACCCAGGAGCTGGCCTCCTACAGTCGCACCTTTGACCTGGTTGAGGTTGATTCCACCTTCTACGCGGTTCCTCAAGCCAGAACCGTGGAGGGTTGGGCAACACAGACACCCCGGGACTTTCATTTCACCCTCAAGCTGCCGCGTGCTCTGACCCATGAGAACCGCCTAAGGCGCGGACGGGGTACGTTGCTCGAATTCTGCCAGCGCTCCGAGTTGCTTGGTCCCAAGCTCGCGGCCATTTTAATCCAGCTGCCTCCTTCCTTTGGTACAGCGGAACTGCCTGCTCTGGAGCGATTCTTACCTCATCTGCCAGCCGGACTTCCTTTTGCTATCGAGTTCCGAGACCCGAGCTGGTTGAACTGGCGCACGCTGGAATTGTTGGGCAGGCACCGGGTTGCATTGACGCTTGGAGAAACACCCTGGATCGATACGGCCACCAGCCTTCCCTGGCTTGAGCATCTACCGGTCGATTGGGTCTACGTCCGCATCATGGGTGTCAAGCATGGCGGACTGGAGCGATTTACGCACCTGCAAGTAGACCGTGACCGTGAACTATCCGAGTGGGCCGCGGCTCTCAGGCGGCTCGCCCTTGCCGGCCGGAACGCCTGCGTTCTACTTGACAACCATTTCCAGGGCTTTTCCCCGGGCAGTGCCAATCTACTCAAGCACAAGCTCGGGCTACCCGTTCATCCGTTTCCCCGCGACAATGTTCAGACCGGCGGGCAGTTAAGGCTCGATCTCGGTGTGGCCCCGTCCCGAGAAGATGTAACAATGTGATGCCATGACGCAATTCATCACCTTCAAAGACAACCAGCAAGGCGAGGTCCACCTCCAGACCAGCCTCAGTGCCCTGGCACAATACCTGCGCAATCATGCCCGCTGGATTCCGGCTGGTTTCAAGCCTCTGAGTGTGCAGCCGGTCAGCGGGGTCTACCGCCTTCAACTGCCCGAGATCAAGGCTATGAGCTTTGCTGTCTCGCCCCGCCTGGGCCTGCGTCAGGTCGAGGAGTCCGAGCGTGCCTACCGTCTTGTCTCAACCCCGTTGCCTGATGATCCCCGTGACTACCAGGTAAACTTCGCGAGCCTCCTGCGGCTCGTACCTGATGGCGAGGCCGTCAGGATATTTTGGGAAGCCAACTTCGCAATCGATCTTGAGCTATCCGGCTTCTTGCAAATGCTTCCACAGACAATGCTCCAGGCAGCAGGCCAGGCTGCTGTGCAGACGATGACGGCACCGATCAGCCGCAACCTGGTACACAACCTCTGCCAGGACTATCAGGTCTGCGCCAACCCCTCGGGCTGAGCCGGGAGCCGTGAAATTGGTAGTTACCAAAAGAAATTAATTGACCGGGGCTGGCTTTGGGGGATCAAGCCACATTCAAGGGAAGACAGAGTAAATGTCTCAGAGTAAGATAGCCCTAGCCATACCCTGTAGCGTCTACGGAGGCAGTCTTGATGTTGCAAGCGACCCAGTTCCCCTGCACCCAGTCTGTGATTGTTGTGCAGTCTAAAGACCGTTTGGACGTCAAAACTGGCCCCCAGGGACTAAAAGTGCGTGTCGGCAGTCGTGAAATTCAAAAAGGCGACCTGCTGATCGCCGAAGATGGTCAGCTACAAAAAATTGTCGGCTTCCGGTCTCGGGGCACGAACGTGCGCGAGCTGTTTCACACACGCCGAGCAAACTCCTGGGATGTTGCCCGCTACGTGCTCATAGAGCGCCGTTGGCCCGTGGCTATCTAGTAAAAAATATCTATACTTAGCGTTGACAACGGTCCGTCAGGCCATCAAAGAGGGTATGGCTTGCCTGGAGAACTTACAAAGAGCCGTACTGGTACTTGGGGCCATTTTCTTGCCGCTATTTTTTCTGCAGGCCCCAAAAGTGTAAGCGTCAGGAACACATGTACTCCTGCTAACCGGAGCGATATGATTTAGCTATAGAAAAAGCATTCGAAACATCTAGTTGACCACCCGTTTGGGGAACCCTGAAGAAAGGTTGTCTTGCGAGTACGGGTTACGTGTTTTGCATGCCATAGCTCAAGAAAGTATCTTTCAGGAAATACAATGACATCTCTGCCCATCCCGGACAAAAGCGCCTCGGGCGGGCATTTGAATGGACCATGGGGCGTCCTGGACATTTTGCCTGAGGCATCCCTCGCGCGTATAAGCTCACTTGCCGTACGTATTTTTGAGGTGCCGAGCGCCGTGGTCGGCGCGGTCGCGCAGGACCGCGTTCGGTTCAATATCCATGCACAGACCGGACTCGACCATGTTGGCGGGTGGCCCCACCACCTCTTGCTACCCCGGACGCTTATTTTTGGCGACTTGCAACTCGACCCGCAGATCCGATTGCCCACCGTAGACGGGCGGGAGGTGCGCTTCAGGGCCGCGGCTGCTCTTGTCACGGGTGAGGGGGAATACCTGGGATCGATGTGCTTGATGGACTGGCAGCCGCGCCGGTGTTCAGA
>JACMIX010000313.1 GCA_014380935.1 Gloeobacterales cyanobacterium ES-bin-141
GAAATCTACGTTGCTGATGTGATGTGGCCTGACTTCAACCGTCAGGCTTTCCACCTGGCCCTCAAGTCATACCAGAGCCGTGACCGGCGCTTTGGTAAAGTCTAGGCCCCTGGCCTGGACGCGCCAACGGATATCTGCACTGGACCAATCTGTAGACAGTTCGGCTGCGTATACCGCTTAGAAGATGTTTGCAAGGAATAAAAGTCTCATGTCAACACCCAGTTCTTCCTGGCGCACCCTGATCCGTGGCCTCTCCATCCTCTCGGTAAGTGCCGTCACATTCGCTTGTAGTGCCTCTCGGGCGATGCCCCCCAATCCCGTTGCCGATTCGGCTCCCACGCCGGGTCAGCAGGTGGCGGTCCTGGCGGGAGGATGCTTCTGGGGTGTAGAGGCAGTCTTTGAACACGTCAAAGGTGTTTCTGATGTCGTCTCCGGTTACTCGGGCGGCAGTGCGGCGAATGCCAATTATCAGGCGATCGGTTCTGGGGAGACGGGGCACGCTGAGTCGGTAAAAATCACCTACGACCCGACTCAGATCTCCTACGGCCAGCTTCTCAAGATTTATTTCTCCGTAGCCCACGATCCGACGCAGTTGGACCGGCAGGGTCCCGATCAGGGCACACAGTACCGCTCAGCCATATTTTTTACGAGCGATGAACAGAAGCGGGTTGCCCAGGCTTACATTGAGCAGCTGGGCAAAGCGCGTGTCTTTGAAAGCCCGATTGTGACTCAACTGACGCCCTTAAAAGCGTTTTATGCAGCCGAGACATACCATCAGAACTTTATTGACCGCAATCCAAATTACCCGTACGTAGTCGTGCATGACCTGCCGAAACTAGCCCAGCTCCGCGAGCAGTACTCCGACCTGTACAGATAAGTTCAGGTCAGTTCCAGGACTTCGTCTTCCTGCATTTCACACTCTTCGAGCAAGACAAGTGCAGGTTTTGCTTTTTGGCGTGCCGCCAGGTAGCTGCGCTTTAGCTCTACGTACTCGGCTAATGTGTCAATTTCCTGCAGGAGTTGCTGCGCCTCTTCCTGGGTGATTTCTGCGTCAGAGAACAGCTTTGTAAGCGAGTCTTTGACGTCTACTGCCTGCTTGCGGAGTTGCTGAACCTGCAACTTTAAGCTGACCAGGTTCTTGATCTCCTTGATAGCTCTCTCTGTATCGGTCTCGCGGGACTTGCGTTGGCGCTGAGAGGATGTACTTGGTGAAGGGGGCGTGTCCTGTGTAGGAGGCTCCGCTGCCTCGGTTCCGTGTTGCTCTGTTGATGGCATTACCGTCTTCCTCTTGACAAAGGTACTTCTGACAAGGGTCGTCGCCTCTGCAACCGCAAACCCAGGTTTAATCAAAAACAGCGGAGCAATTGTACACAAACCACTCGCTCCTGGCAAGCGGCCTTGGTTAATCAGGGCGATGCAGTGTGTGGTGTTTGTTGTGCTCGCAGAAGTTGTGAGCTTTCGAAGGGTTATTTGGTGAAACTATTAAATGACTCACATAACAGTATCGACGGATACTTTTGTTAATGCTTCTGCTCTCGGTCCTGATTTATATTCAGTCTTGATTGGGGTATTAAGAGGAAAATTATGAGCATGTTAAAGAGCAACGGTCCAGTGCTGACGGCTGTGGGGGCGCTTGGCGGCCTCATGTTATCTGGTCTGCTGGCTAGTCCTGTCGCGGCGGCTTCCCTTGAAGTGATTGCCAATAGTCTTGAAAGCCCGCGTGGACTCGCCTTCAGCCCGGTGGGAGTGCTCTACGTGACTGAGGCAGGTCGCGGTGGTGACGGAGCGTGTATTCAGAGCGGCTCGGGTAGCGAGGTGTGCTACGGAGCCACGGGTGGCGTAACACGCATCTGGAAGGGTGAGCAACAACGAATTGCAAGCGGCCTACCCTCCCTCGCCCTTCCGGATGGCTCCGAGGCAACCGGGCCGCACGATATCGTGTTCAACCAGATTGGCAGTGCCCAAATCGTCATCGGGCTGGGTGCGTCCCCATCCGAACGTGACACGCTCGGTGAGGTCGGTAAAAGTTTCGGGACGCTCATCAGTGCCTTTACGGACAAACGGGCACGGACTGTGGGCGATGTGGTTGTCTACGAGGAGACGAGCAACCCGGACGGTGGTGAGCTCGACACCAATCCCTACGGGGTAGCCATCCAATCCGGCAAGCGCGCCATAGCCGATGCCGGTGGCAACAGCCTGCTTTCTATGGATACGGTGGGGAATATCTCAACACTGGCTGTGTTCCCCGAGCGGCTGGTTGATGCACCTCCCTTTTTGGGCCTGCCACCGGGCACGCAGATTCCGATGGAGTCTGTACCCAATTCAGTGGCCATTGGTCCTGATGGTGCTTACTACGTCGGTGAGCTGACTGGTTTTCCGTTCCCGGTCGGTGCGGCGCGCGTCTATCGCGTCGTACCCGGTGCGGCGCCGGAGGTGCTCGTCGAGGGCTTCACCAACATCATCGACATCGCCTTCGCGACCGACGGCAGTCTCTATGTACTGGAGTATGCCAAGAACAGTCTGCTCTCGGGGGATCCGACCGGGGCACTCACCCGTATCAGCCCTGACGGTTCACGCACACTAATTGTGAGCGAGGGCCTGATCGCTCCAACTGGCGTGGCAATCGATTCCACGGGAGAGATTTATGTCTCGAACAACAGTGCAACCGTGGGCGAGGGGCAAGTAGTCCGCGTGGTGCCGTAGTTCTAGCCGCAGTGATCTATATGAACGGGCAACCTGATCGATCAATCACATCGGTGAATGAAGAAGCCGAGGAAGTCCTTGGCTTCTGGTTTCCCAACGACGGCGAGCCAGTTACCGGGCAGCAGTTCAAATGGTGGATGGGCGGTGGCGCGGATACCGAGGTTCTGGCCCGGTTTCCGCCTCTGCTCGAGCGTGCCGAACGCGGTGAACTGGCCAGCTGGTCTGGCACACCACGCTCCCGGCTTGCGCTCATCATCATCCTGGACCAGTTTTCACGCACTATCCATCGCGGTACGGCTCGGGCGTTTGCGCAGGACCCACTCGCTCTCAGCCTGGTACTCGAAGGCATTAACATCGGGCACTACTCGGCACTCGCAACACCCTGGGAGAAGACATTCTTCCTTATACCGATTGGGCATTGCGAAGATCTTACCAGTCACCAGGTGAGCGTCCGACTCGCAGAAGCGCTCGTTGAGGAGGCACCACCGGAGCTTCGCGAGGTACTCGAGTTCTCAGCCTCCCAGGCCCGCGGGCACCGGGACGTGATCGTGCGTTTCGGTCGCCATCCTCACCGCAACGCAGTCCTGGGGCGCGAGTCCACTCCGGCGGAGCTAGAATACCTGGCAACCGGACGGCTCGTTCACACCCGCTCCATGGAGGATTGGCAGAGGGGACAATCGTAGTGCGTTGGTGACCCATTTAGCCCTGGGACGCGTTGATACCGTCTAACTGTTGCTGGAAGTAAGTTCGCAAACTGGCCGCCAGGGCTGGAACTTGGACGGCGCGGCGCAACAGATCGTCACTGGCTTCACGCACATAGATCTGCACAATGTCGGCAACGGTGACGTTGTTTTGGTCGCGATTCATCAGTTCAATCGCATCCCCGACGCCAACTTCACCTTCTTGCACCACTGAAAAGTAAATGCCGCTCAAACGGCTGCTCAGAAACCGTTTGACCATATCATCGCGCCCAAACTTGAGATTGAGTTTGAAGCAAGGGAACCGGGGCTGAGTCACCATCACTTCAGCCGTGCCAATGCGAAAGCGATCGCCAATGTTCACTGTCGTTTCCGATAAGCCCTCGATTGTCAAGTTTTCGCCAAACGCACCACAAGGCAACTCCTCACCTGGCAGCTCCTGCCGCCAGTAGGCGTAATGCTCGATCGGATAAGCGTAAACAGCTTTCTCAGCCCCCCCGTGAACGGTCAAATCGGCCTGTAGGTCACCGTCTAGATTGAGAGACCGCAGCATCACCCGTTCTGAAACTGGACTCTTAAAGATACTAGTCGTGACGAATTTTCCTTTCCAACTCACTTGACGAGGCAGGCCAACACAAACAGAAATCAATTTCATCGAGCATCCTCAACAGTACAGTTCAGCAAAGGATTGATCAGATCATCCCGGAAGTTGTACTGTCCAGGATGCTTAAAGACACAATATACTTTTATAGCAGTTAAGGAGTCGTGTACTCCGGTCAACGGCTGACGCTCAGTGTAGTCAAGACCCTGGCAAGGAAGCTACCGATGCGCTCGGAGATCTCGCGGGAGTGGGTCTCTAACGCGAAGTGCCCTGTCTCAAAGAAATGCACCTCCGCGTCGGGAACGTCGCGCTTGAACGCTTCCGCCCCCGGTGGCAGGAAGAACGGGTCGTTCTTGCCCCAAACGGCAAGGGTCGGCGGTCTGTGGGTGCGCAGGTACTCCTGGAAGCGTGGGTAGAGCGCGACGTTACTCTTGTAGTCGAGGATCAGGTCAAGTTGGATCTCGTCGTTGCCCGGACGCGCCAACAGCGCCGAGTCGAGGGTGTAGGACTCGGGGGCGACGAGCGTTTCATCCACAACCCCATGGGTGTACTGGAACTTCGTCGTCTCCGGCTTCAAAAAGTCCCGTAGCGCCGAGCGGTTTGCTTCACTAGGATCCTGCCAGTACCGCTGGGTCGGGTTCCAACCGTCACTCAGGCCCTCCGCGTAGGTGTTGCCGTTCTGGGAGATGAGGGCGGTGACCCGCTCGGGATGGGCAACAGCCAGGCGCAAGCCCACCGGTGCGCCGTAGTCGAAGATGTACAGGGCGTAGCGCTCCAGACCAACCATTTCAGTAAAGCGCTCGATCACTCGGGCGAGGTTGTCGAAGGTGTAGGCAAAACTGGAACGTTCGGGGGCGTCTGAGAAGCCGAAGCCCGGCAGGTCAGGGGCTACCACCCGGTAGCGGTCGGCAAGCTGTGGAATCAGCTCCCGGAACATGTGCGAGGAGGTGGGGAAGCCATGCAGCAGCAACACGGCAGGGGCATCCACCGGTCCGGCCTCGCGATAGAACACCCGTACGCCATCGATGGTCTGGTACTTGTAGGTCGTCATTTGAACTCTCCTATAGTTTGAATCTGCAAACCCGGAGCCGCAACCCGCCTCCGGCTTGTCAGTAACCTGTGAATTTATAATTTAAAGGTTACCAGACCATTCATAACCGATCAAGAAAACTTTTAAAGGTTATGCAAGAATATAAGCAGCGGGTGCCTGGGGCAGCTGCGATCGCGTTCAGACCCGAGCCATGGCCAAACTGCCACCGATGTCCCTTGCTGACCACCCCGCCCTGGATTTCCTGAACACCACCGCTTCCCCGCGGGGAGAGCGGCTTGACTGGCTCAGCGATGGGGAGCAGCTGCTCGACTGGCTGGTGTGCTCGGGGCTGCTCGACGCCGGCACGGCCCACGGGTTTGTGGCTGATGATGGGCTGGATGCGGTCGCTCGCAGCGCCCGCGAGCTGCGGGAGTGGTGGCGCAGCTTCGTTGCCCGCTACGCTGGTCAGCCCCTGACACCCACAGATATTCACGAGCTAGAACCGCTCAACAACCTCCTGGCCCAGGACAGCACCTTTGACCACATCGAGGTGAATGCGGCCGGCGCGTTCGTTCGCACCCGACAGCGTCTCTGGAGTAGTTCCGAGCAACTGCTGCAGACGTTCGCGGCAGCGATCGCCGATTGCCTGTGCGAGGTTGACTTCACACTGGTGCGCCGCTGTGAGAACCCGGAATGCACCCTCTGGTTTCACGACACGACCAAGAGCCATCGGCGACGGTGGTGCAGCATGGCCGTGTGCGGAAATCGTGCCAAGGCCGCGGCACATCGCTCACGCAGCCGGCGGCCTGCCGGCACCCGCACTTAGAGCAATACTGTACAATCATCCGGATAAAGGCACGGTTTCACGATCGCTTCTACCCACATCCGGCTCAGGCATAAACCAGACCGATGTGCAATTAAAGGAAATGGATGTTCAGGACTTGTGCAGTTGTTACTTTGATCATGCTTGTATGGGCATCCGCTGCTCAGGCTCAACTAGTTCCAGGTGCGACTTACATTGCCCAGGCTGAGGCCGAGCGTTTTGAGGCAGTACGTTTGTTTAATCAGGCGTCGGGTAAGCAGGGTCAGGGGGACTACGCCGGGGCTATCCAGGATTACACGCGGGCTCTTCGGTTCTATCCGCCTTACTACCAGGCCTACGGTAACCGGGCCGAGGCCCATCAAAAGCTGGGCAACTATCAGGCGGCCATCGAAGACTACAAACAAATGCTCCGCCTCTTCCCGAACGACGCCGGGGTTTACCGGAGCCTGGCCAGAACCTACCTGGCCCTCAAGGATTACCCGGGAGCGGTGGAGGCGTGCAACCAGGCATTGGGACGCAATCCCGAGCTGCTTGATTGCTACAAACTAAGAGCCGATACCCGCGTAGCACTTGGCGAATACCGGGCAGCCCTCGAAGACTACAACCGCATACTCGACTCCGACACCAACAATGCGCCTGCCATCGCCGGTCGCGCCAGGATCTATCAGAAGCTCGGAGAGTATACACGGGCCATCGAAGACTACACCGAGGCCCTCCGCGCCAACCCCGGCTTAAAGGTCGCCTACATTGGTCGGGCGAACGTGCGCTTCTTGATGGGTCTGAACCTTCAAGCCCTCGAAGATAGCGCGCTGGCCCTCAAAGCGGACGCGCAAAGTTCGCTTATTTACTACATCCAGGGCAATGCCGACTACAACGTCGGCAAGAAGCAACAGGCCCTCGAGAACTTTAATCGGGCTGCGCAACTCAAATTTGGCGAGGAGTCGGGTCCGGATGAATTTGACTACCAGGCGCGTGGGGACGCCCGCGCCAATCTCAAACAGTACCCGGAAGCCCTGGCGGATTACGAGGAGGCCATTCGCCTGAACCCAAGTTTTGCCGAGGCCTACCGGAGCCGGGGCAGGCTCTACCGCGAGACCGGTAACCCAGGCGCAGACGAGGACATGCAGCAGGCAGCCCGGCTGATTGAGCAAAGGGCAAAAACTCCCAGTGCCGAGCGGACACCGCCCAAAGATCCCAGACCCGCTAGTTAGCCTGACTACATCACCCTCATCCGCACACGCGAGCTGTAAAGCATGGCTACACGCGAACCTCATCACCCCTGCCGCAGGGTCTGCCACAAGTCCGCCTGTAACCGCTCGACCGGTCCCGGCAGAGGACGGATCAGTTCCGAGTGCTCCAGTACCGAAGCAGGCGGGTACAAAAGCGGGTCCTCGGTCAGACCCGGCACCAGTTGCTCGCTCGCGGGCACGGGAGTGCGGCTTGAGAGCTGCAGTGCCACCTGTGCTGCATTTACCGGTGCCAGGAAATGATCAATCCAGCGGTAGGCTGCCACCTGTCGCCCGCCGTCCGCGGGCAAAACCCACAGGTCCGCCCACAGAGAGGTCCCGCGTGGTACGACTCTTTGAATACCGGGGTCCTCACGTTGGGCCTGGGCCAGGTCCGCCGACCAGCCCACCGCCACCCAACTGTCCTCGACAATCAGAATGTCGAGGTAACTATCGGAAGTGTAAGTCAGGACCAGGGGTTGCAGTTTCTGAAGCAGAGTAAAAGCTTCGCGGTGATGTCGGGGGTCAGGGCTGTTGTAGGAATAGCCAAGACGCTTGAGGGCGATCCCAAAGACCTCGCGCCGGTCGTCCGGCAGGGTAATACGTCCGCGCAGCGACTCGCGCCAGAGGTCCGCCCAGTCGGTAATCGCCGGGGTGACATGCTTCGGGTAGTAGGCAATCTCGCTTACCCCCCAGCGGAACGGAACCCCGTAAGGCGTCACCTGCTTCCACTGCTGTCCGAGTTGCTCCCAATTGCGCAACCGACTGGTCTCAACCCGAGCGAGCTTGCTCGTGTAAGTCTCCGTCAACCAGGCGTCACCCAGCAAACTCACATCAACCCGGTCGGTACCAAGCAGGCGCTCCGCAAGTTGGGCAGGGCTCTCGACCAGGGACATCTCCACCCGCAAATTGCTGTCCCGCTCAAAGCTATCCTTGAGTGCTCCGTCGAACATCTCGACCCCAACACGGACTCTCAAGTCTGTTCTGGCCGGGCTGCAAGCACTCAGGCCAAGGGCCGTGAGGCCTCCCAAGAAGCTGCGCCGCCGTTGATAGTGAGGACCGCGAAGAATAGACATCGGGGTATGTTGGACAAGATGTTTCTACTGTGCCTCATCTGCCTGGGACTCCTGTCGGCCCAGAACCCGGTCTTGGCCCAGACCCTGGCCGAGCGTGAACGCAATTGCGCTATTCAGACCCGCAGTGTCGAGGCCAGACGTAATACCCACGTCAATGCCTGCATTAATTACGGCTGGACACTACACATACAGGGGCGCGACCGTGAAGCTATCCGTGTTCTCCGGCAAGCTGCCCGGCTCGATCCGACCAGTGAGAAAGCTTACAATGCGCTGGGCGTGATCTACTTGTTTACCAGTGAATACCCCCGGGCAGTGCAAGCCAACCAGGCAGCCATCAAGCTCAAGCCCGACAACGAAGTTGCCTACTACAACCTGGGACTTGCCCAGTGGGAACTGGGCGAATTCGCCCAAGCGGTGGCAAGCGAAGAGCAAGCCACCCGCCTTGACTCCGGTAATCCCCATCCGTGGGTAGCCCTCGCCATTGCCCGCGCGCGAGCAGGCTCGGGTGATGCCCAGGCGGCCTACCGGCAGGCTATCCGGCTTGATTCACGCTACCGCAATCCGGCCTATTTGAACGGGCTACGCGCCTCCGACTTCAGCGAGCGGCAGATCAAGGCAGCCCAGAAACTACTCGGACAACTACGCCGTGTCAGCGCGGACCGCTAGAAACTTTACCCTTGCCCTCCTTCCAGGCAGCAATGATCTGGTCAAAAGCCTCAACCGGATAGTTGCCGGGCAGGAGAATGCCGTTGATCAAAAAACTGGGAGTGCTCTCGATACCCAGTTGTTCACCCTGAGCTTTGTCCGCCTCGACAGCTCTCAGCGAGCTGAGCGACTGGCGGTCGCTATTGAAGCGATCAAGATCAAGCTTGAGGTCACGGGCAGTCTGGACATATAGTTGCTCTCCAAGCTTGTCTTGCCCAATAAATAAAGCATCATGGTAGGGCCAGAACTTCCCCTGTTGCTGAGCGGCCCAAGCGGCCCGAGCTGCACCCTTGGCTTCCTTGTGCATCGGTAACGGATAGTGCAGGAAGACCGTGCGCAGGCGTTCGCCGTATTTACGCTTGAGTTGTTGAAGTGTAGCCTGGGACTTCTGACAGTAGGGGCATTGAAAGTCGCTGAATTCGACAATTGTGACCTCAGCCCTGGGGTTGCCCTGAATCGGTGCTTTGCTCGTGTCGGCTACCAGGGGGTTCCTGAGGTAGGGCCTGACGTACTCCGCAGGGGAAACGGTTTTCTGATTCGTCTGGGCTGTACCTACAAGTGGTATTGCTAAAAGAGCAAGGGCAATTGAACCAGCCAAGAATTTGCGCATGGTATTTGAGGCATTAGGGATAGCCTCACCAGTGTATTCAGCTTCATGGCCTGCGTGCGGGCAGATTAAGCTGGTCGGTCAGAGCTTTGACGTCTACTTCTCCTTCGAAGACCTTGCCGATCCACCAGCCCGCAAGCGCGAGTAAGCCGACGAAGAGCGCCTTGAAAAAGCCAAAAACGAGGACGCACACTCCAAAGATGAAACCGAAGATTAGACCAAGAATCTTGTAGTTGTTCTCAATGTTCAAATTCATCACAAAAGACTCCAGAGTGGAAGTATTCAGCGCAGTTGAACTGCCGGGGCGTCTACGAGTTTGAGTTGCACCTGAACTTTATTTAGCGGCATGTCCAGTTGCTGCTCGACGACACCTGAGATAACCGTGCGAATTCGCTCACCTAGATCCTTGAGATCCTGGGTGGTAGCTCGATTAACATTTGCTGTCCCAGTCACCGTCACACCATGATCACCCTGCTCGAGATGGGGTCGGAAGTCGCTTACATCTCTAACTTGCAGGACAGACTGCTTGATGAGATCAACGACGACACCGTGGGGCACGTCGATCTCACCACGAGTATCCGATTTGAGGACTAGAGGAGGATGCGGCTTTGGGAGCAATGCTTTGATCTCAAGCAGGAGCAGTCCCAATCCACTCAGTAGAATAACCAGACCAATCAGACCGGCAAGCCACGGTTGCTGGGCAAACCAGGCGTAACACTCCCTCAAGAAGATGTAGGGAGAATCGAGGATAAGCCTGTTATCTTGCAAAAATGCATTGGCTGCTTCGTAGGAGATTTGGTCTGTTACGCCTGCTAGCATCCACCCACCCATGGCGAAGAGCAACACAGAGACCAGGGCAACAACAATCCAATTAAACACGTTCATCTCAACACCCCAGGTATGTAGAAGTTCGACCCTCGACGCGACTAACCAATACGGATTCGATTTGCGCTTGTGGTGGCTTCATCTTCTTGAGCTGACTGGTTTGAGCTCTGACTCGGGTAATGTAGGGAGTTAATGTCTATGTTCACTTCACGCACGGACAGGCCGGTCATTGTCTCGATGCGCTCGATCACTCGCTGACGGACCTGCTCGGCTACTTGCTTGAGTCTTGCTCCATAGTTCAGAACAAGTGCAATCTCGATCGCGACTTCTTCTTGGCCCATCTGCACACTGATGCCCTTGGACTTTGAGGGCGATTGGGTAACGGCCTCGGCGAGACCGGCGATGGCACCACCAGCCCCGCGTGTCCCCATATCATGGACTCCTTCTACCTCACGGGTTGCCAGTCCAGCGATTTGGGCCACTACGTTAGAATCTATGGTCGTTCTCCCCCGATCTGCTGCCGGAGAGTACTGCTTGCTATTTGTAAGTAGTTCGTTCGTCATCGCTGCTGTAACCAGGCTGTATGTGTCACTACACATTCTCCACCAAAACAGCTATACCATCCTCTCCCAATAGACAGAAACATGGATACATCAGGTGATAGACAAGGCCTTACATAGATACATTCAAACTATTGACAGACACGATCTCTTCTTTATGAGAACTCTAATTCATTCTCAGGGTAGTTGACAAGTTATTGAGAGGAATATCTTTCGACTGTTACTAACAGTTTGGCTTGAATATAGTTAAGCTGGAGAGAGGATTGAAACTCAGCATACTAAGGAACGTAACGACATGGTTGGTGAATACACAAGAACGCAACCGACTCCACCGCAACCGAGCAATGCTCTGGCAACCGAGCACGAAGATGGTAAGACGATCATCGCCGAGGGTGTAGTGGCTAAGATCGCCGGTCTCGCGGCCCGTGAGGTATCCGGCGTCCACGAACTGGTCGGCAGCGGTGCGTCGGGAGCAATTGCCGGGTTGACCCAGGCACTGACACGCTCGACGCCAAGCCGCGATTACGGCGTCAAGGTTCAGGTCAATGAGCAGGAAGCGGTTGTTGATATCCGCATGGTTGTCAAGTACGGTGCAAGCATCCAGGCCGTGGCTGAGGGGGTTCGCAATAATGTCGTCGAGCGTCTGCAAGCCCTGGCGGGACTGACCGCGACGACGGTCAACATCGAGGTTACCGATCTCTATTTTCCTGAGGAGCAGGCTCGCCAGCTCGAAACTGAGACGGAAACCAAGTGAATAGCGAATCACGTCTGACCACTTCTCCCCTGACCCTCGCAAGGATAGTTGCATCCTCTGTAGGTGCCCTGGATGGAGTGGTCGGCTTGAGCCCCGGGCGGACAGGGGAAGTAGCCACTCACGGGCCAGGTGGAGAGGTCGGCGGAGTACGTCTGGTACAGACAACCACGGGTTTGACGGTCGAGGTGCATGTCGTGGCGCAGTTGCGTCCGCTCCCGGAGCTTGCCCGTCTGGTGCGGCAGACAGTACTTGCACAACTGACAGCGCAGGGCCAACGTGTCTCGCGGGTGAACGTGGTGATCGCCGATCTCAAGACAGAGTCTGACTCACCGCAGACTTGATGCAGTCGGTACTCAATGTGCCCCCGGTATCAGCAAGCCACAGCCAGTACTCGTGATTGCCCGCCGGGCCGGTCAGGGGTGAGCCGGTCAGACCCCGAAAGCACCAGCCCAGGGCGCAGGCACACTCCCAGACATGGCCAATGACCTCGCAGTGAGTCGCCTCATCGCGTACCACACCGTGTTTGCCTACCCGGTCTCTTCCCGCCTCAAATTGCGGCTTGACCAGTAAAAGCAATTCTCGCGGTGAGATCAGCACTTCGCGCAGGGCCGGTAGGACGAGACGTAGAGAGATAAACGAAATATCTACTACGGCCAGATCCGGCCATGGGTCTTCTGGGCGGTATATGTCTGCGGGTTTGAGGTAGCGCAAGTTTGTGCGTTCTTTAAGCACCAATCTCGGGTCCTGGCGCAGCTTCCACGCTACCTGTCCGTATCCGACATCGATGCCGTAGATTTTGCGGGCTCCCCTTTGCAGCAGGCAATCCGTAAATCCGCCGGTCGAGATGCCGCCGTCCAGGCACACCCTGTCCAGCAGCCTGACTTCGAAGGTGCCAAGTGCTCCTTGCAATTTCTCGCCGCCCCGCGAGACAAAGGGTGGCTCACGCTGAACGTGCAATTCGACTCCTTGATCACAGACCTGGCTGGGCTTGTCCACTACTTGCCCGTTCATGCGCACCTGCCCCGCCCGGATTAGAAGTTGGGCTCTCTGGCGGCTCTCAATGAGGCCGCGTTCGACCAGCAGGTTGTCGAGCCGCAGGCGCTGTGCGCGTGGCCGGTCACCCATGCTTATTCCTCCAGGGGAATACCGGGGCGCACCTGACCCTGACCAAAATAGCGCCCGAACTGCAACTCGTAAACTTCGTCCTCGTCCTGGGTCTCGACTTCGAGTTGTGAGCGTGGGTAGCACACACACAGCAGTGCATAACCTTGCCGCTTGAGGTCAGCCGATAACCCCATCGCCTCTGGCTGCCACACAGCACCCTGACGGACGCGCACAGCGCACGCCGTGCAGGCTCCGTTACGGCACGAGTAAGGCAGTTCTACTCCCTGGGCTTCCGCCGCCTGCAAAATATACTGCCCTTCACGCACGCGCACCTGATGGTGTTGTCCGTGTCGGCGATCGAGGATGCGTACGGTATAGGTGGTCATGGCAGTGCTAATGCGCGGAGTGTTAAGGTTTGGCGGACAGGGAACGAATCGAGGGGCACAAAAGCCCATGGTAGAATACCGCTACTTTGTTCAGGCCCTTCTCGTCCAATAAAGTATTCAGATTTACAGGGAGTTGCAGATGACAGCAGGTACCGCCGCCGTACAAATTCGTTATGAGGTACGCAGCCTGGAGATGGCAGACAAGGGCAGGCAGCGCATCGAATGGGCGGCCCGTGAGATGCCGGTGCTGCGCCAGTTGCGGGAGCGGTTTGCCCAGGACCGCCCCCTGGCCGGTATTCGGATCTCGGCCTGCTGCCACGTCACCACCGAAACGGCCAACCTGGCCATCACCCTCAAGGCAGCCGGTGCAGATGCTTTGCTGATTGCCAGCAACCCCCTTTCGACTCAGGACGAAGTAGCTGCCTCACTGGTCGTCGATCACGGCATCCCGGTCTTTGCCCTCAGGGGTGAAGATACGGCCACCTACCTGCGCCATGTCCAGATTGCCCTCGACCACCGTCCCCAGGTCATCATCGACGATGGTTCGGATGTAGTGGCAACCATGATCAAGGAGCGCCCCGAACTCGCCCGCGAAGTGCTCGGCACGACCGAAGAGACGACAACCGGGATTGTCCGCCTGCGGGCGATGCTCGCGGCAGGCGTTTTGACCTTCCCGGCCATGGCGGTCAATGACGCTGAGACCAAGCACTTCTTCGACAACCGCTACGGTACGGGCCAATCGACCCTCGATGGGATCATCCGGGCAACCAATATCCTGCTCGCGGGCAAAACGATCGTGGTAGCGGGCTACGGTTGGTGCGGCAAAGGAGTCGCAATGCGAGCCCGTGGAATGGGTGCCAACGTGATCGTGACCGAGATCAACCCGGTCCGGGCAATCGAGGCAGCCATGGACGGCCTGCGCGTCACGACCATGGAAGAGGCGTCCAGGGTCGGAGACCTGTTCATCACCGTGACCGGCAACAAACACGTCATCCGTCACGAGCACTTCGCCCAGATGAAGGACGGAGCAATCGTCTGCAACTCGGGTCACTTCGATATCGAGATCGACCTGGTCGCCCTCGACAAACTCTCCTCGGGCAAACGCACCGTGCGTCCATTCACGGAAGAATACACCCTGGCTGACAAGTCGATCATCGTGCTTGGCGAAGGGCGACTGGTCAACCTGGCAGCCGCCGAAGGGCATCCCGCCTCGGTCATGGACATGAGCTTTGCAAACCAGGCTCTCGCAGTCGAGTATCTGGTCAAAAATCAGGGCAAACTCACCCCGGGCATCTACAATATCCCCGAGGAACTAGACCAGCAGATTGCTGCCCTCAAACTGGCGGCCATGGGCATCGAGATCGACACCCTGACCGCCGATCAAGTGCATTACATGGGCAGTTGGGATGAGGGTACCGAGTAATCGGGGGTAATGTGCACATGAGCCGTGGCTTTGGTCAGTCGTCCGGCCGGACGCCTAAGTCCTCTGCCACGGCAAAAGCGGCGGAGGTTTTCTACCTCGCGTTCGCCCATCACCGGCTTGGCCGCCTCGAAGAGGCGATTGCCCACTACAGGCAAGCCCTGCAACTCGCCCCAGACTATACCGATGCCCACTTCGCCCTCGGTGTAGCCTTGCAGGCAAAGGGCGGATTGGACGAGGCGGGCCGCCATTTGCAAAAGACTCTCAAACTCAACCCGAATCACGTCGATGCGCACTTCACCCTGAGCACCGTGCTGCAAGCCCAGGGTAAACATGACGAGGCAGTTCGCCATCTGCAAAAGGCCCTCAGGCTTAGACCAGACCACGCCAAGGCGCATAACAATCTGGGAGTCCTGTTCAAAGAGCAGGGCAGGCTCGATGAAGCCGTCCTGCATTACTGCGAAGCGCTACGGTTTGAGCCGGACTTCGCCGATGCCCACAACAACCTGGGTATTGCCCTCAAGGGTCAGGGCAAGTTCAACGAAGCTATCCTCCACTACAGGCAATCACTGCGCTCGCAGCCCGATGCTGCTGAGACCCACTACAACCTTGGACTCGCACTCCAGGCAACCGGCAACCTATCCGAGGCACTTGAGAGCTATCAAAATGCTCTTCAACAGCTCGAATTTGCCGAGGCGCACTTTGGTGTAGGAAGTGTGTTGAAAGACCAGGGTAGGTTTGATGAAGCAGCGGCAAGCTACCGGCAAGCACTCCAGTTACGGCCCGACTTTGCGGAGGCGCAGCATTACCTGGCCGTAGTTGGTGGGGTACCGTTGCCCGACGCCGCATCGCCCGAGTACGTCACCATGTTGTTCGACGGGTATGCCGAACGCTTCGACCATCACCTGACCGAGACCCTTAGCTACCGCACACCGGAATTTTTGCACCGAGCGGTCGTCGCAGTGATGGCCCGTGACCAGTTGCTCAAGGTCATGGACCTCGGTTGCGGTACTGGTCTATGCGGCTCTCTATTTCGTCCGCTCGCACACACCTTGATAGGTGTGGACCTCTCAGCACAGATGGTTGACAAAGCTCGCAGTCGTGCAGTCTACGACCATTTGATCGTGGGCGATATGCAAACCTGCCTGCTCGCTGCCCAGTCAGGGTTTGACCTGATTCTTGCCGCCGATGTCTTTGTGTATGTGGGCCATTTACTACCGATATTTCAGGCTAGCTTCGCTGCATTGTGTGAAGGTGGCCATTTCGCCTTTTCGGTTGAAGCAGTTGAGGATGAGCCGTACACTTTGTTGCCCAATGGTCGTTTTGCCCATTCGATAGCGTATGTTCGGCAAACATCAATTGCCGCAGGCTTCGCTGAAGTCAGTGTTGAGAGTGCCGTCCTGCGAACTGAAAATGCCCGACCAATCCGTGGGCATATTGTACTGCTCTGCCGAATGGCGTAGAAAACCGGGCACCGGTCTCTGACCGGGGATGGAAATCCATCAGCCAAAGAAATGGATGTTTACTCTGAACTTCACAATCTGGTCTGTGTGTTATCACAAGTACAAAGGCGCTTCTAAGTTAAGTTTCTACAGCTTGCGTTCTTAAGAAGGGTAATCCCTCTGTAGAGAATAGCTTTTGAGTCTGGTCCCCACCTACTGTAAGGAGATTCCTGCGTGGCTTTATTCGAGTGGTTCATACGCGGCGGGGTGGTCATGTGGCCGCTCTTGCTCTGCTCGCTGATTGCCCTGGCTATCGTCATCGAGCGTACTATCTTCTGGCTCAATCTCATCCCAAAACACAAAGCCTTCCTCGAAC
>JACMIX010000314.1 GCA_014380935.1 Gloeobacterales cyanobacterium ES-bin-141
CCCTGGCCCAGGTCCAACTCTTGGAACAAGAAAGACGGGGGCGGGAGCAACTTGCCTGGCAGGCAAACCACGACTCGCTCACCAAACTACTCAATCGGCACGCCTTTGAACAGCATCTCGCGGTGGCGGTCAAGAGCGCTCACCTGCATGGGTACCGGCATGCCCTGTGCTTTCTGGACATCGACCAGTTCAGGATTGTCAACGATATTTGCGGTCACAGGGCCGGTGACGAGTTGCTGAGGCAGATTACAGCCCTGCTGATAGCCCATCTGCAAGCGTCAGACACCCTCGCTCGCCTGGGGGGTGACGAGTTTGGCCTGTTGCTTTTTGAGTGCTCTCCCGAGTCTGCCCGGCAATTTATCGAACATCTCCTTGAGCGCATGAGTCGGTTCCGGTTTAGCTGGGAGGGCAACAATTTCACCATCGGAGCGAGCGTTGGTGTAGTTGCAATCGACCGCGCCCACATGCTTGACAACTTGCTCAGCGCGGCCAATGTTGCCTGTGCACAGGCCAAAAACACCGGGCGCAACCGCGTGTGCATCTGGCAGCCTGATGATGAGCAGCTTCAACAGCAACGGGGCTACATGCAGTGGGTCACCCGCATTCACCGCGCCCTGGAGGACAACACCTTCTGCTTATACACTCAAAAGATTGTTCCAACCACCGGCCCGCAGACGGGGGAGCACTACGAAGTGCTAATCCGGCTACGCGATGAGCAAGGCAAGATCATCGCGCCCATGGCTTTCATCCCGGCTGCTGAACGCTACAACCTGATGGGACAGATCGACCGCTGGGTGATCGAGACCCTGTTCGCGGGTCAGGCCGAACACTACCGCCGCAACTGGGAGCAGGTCCGCGAGGGAGGACCCGAGTGCCTCTACTGTGTCAACCTGTCTGGGGCAAGCATCAATGACGAGCGGTTCGTCCATTTCGTGACCGGACAATTCGAGCAGCACCGGGTACCCCCTCAGCTCATTTGCTTCGAGATCACCGAAACCCAGGCCATTGCCAACCTGAGCCGGGCATCCGAGCTTATCCACGCCCTCAAAGACCTGGGGTGTCACTTTGCCCTGGACGACTTCGGCAGCGGAACTTCATCGTTTGACTATCTGAAGAACCTGCCGGTGGATTACTTAAAAATCGATGGAGCCTTCATCAAAAACATTGTCGAGGATCCCGTGGACCGAACAATCGTCGCGTCAATCACCAACGTCGCCAAATTGATGGGAGTACGGACGATAGCTGAGTTCGTCGAGAACCAGGCAATTCTGGACCTGGTCTGTGAACTGGGGATCGACTATGCCCAGGGTTACGGTATTGCCCGCCCCGAACCTATCGGAGGTTAGAGCAGGGCAGGCTTCGCTTGCGAACGTCCGGTCCTTGCCTGGCGCTGTTCACCGTGCAATGTCAGGTATCTTCTCGAGTTTTTCACCTTTGACAACTAATTTTGAGAGAAAGCTGAGAACACTTCGCTCAGCTCTTTGTTGTTAAAGAGAAAAGCACGTGTCTAATTACCCTGTCCGGATTTGTTGCCTGGAGAACGCGACCGCCCTGCGTGCCCTGCTTGATTGTCTGACGCACCGCTTTGGTCTACACAACCTGCACATGACGTTGCTGTACGACTGGGTGTACTGGATTATCCGGGTCCGCCACGAAAGCATTCTTGATGATTCTCTTGGGGACCTTGATGCTCTGTTGCAAGAGTACGGCCACCTCTCCGAGGTCGATAAGAAACTCGCGACTGTGTTTGTGCATCTTGACGGCGGTACAGACCTGATCCGCGTTATGCAAGAAGATCATATGCCGGTAATTGCTTACGGCGAAATTGATTTTGAATCCGTTGAAATCTTTTGCAAAGAACTTGCTCAGGGTCTCGGTTATTGTCCGCCAAGCTTGAGTTGAGCTATCGCTGAGGGTATGTGCTCGTTGTAAACAGTTTTTACAGTTCAGGTTGAGAACGAACTTTCTGGCTCAGGATAGAGGAGATAGAACAGCCTGAATGCGGCTGTTCGTGCAAAATTCAATCTGTGCGAACCTTTGGAGGTAGGCATGGAAGACTTCGATATTGTTGTTCTGGGAGCCGGTCTGGGTGGCTTGTCGGCGGCTGCCTGCCTTACTCGTCAGGGTTATCGAGTTGCCGTCCTCGAGCGTCACTATCTGCCCGGCGGTTGCTGTCACACATTCGAATACGGCGAATATAGCTTCTGTGCCGACGTACACTATATTTCTCAATGTGGACCCGACCAGACGATTGGCCGCTTCCTGCGTTATATCAATCGATCAGTTTCCTTTAACTCCCTCGACGCTGATTGCATTGATCGCGTCATTACGCCCCAGGCAGACTTCCGAATTCCCCTGGGATGGGCAAAGCTGCGCCGACGGCTACTGACTGTATTTCCAGAGGAGACTGGCCCTATCAATCGCTACTGCGATGCAATTGAGCAGTTGCACACGCAGATGCGTGAACTGGTTGCAGAAGTCCACTGGTATGACAGAAAGTGGTCGGACTGGTTGAACCTGCCCAGGTACTGGTATCTGTTTTCGAGGCGAAACTGGACTTTGCAGAATCTTTACGACGAGATTGGCCTATCGCCAAAACTTCAGGCTGTTCTCGCCGGGCAAAGCGGTGATTACGCGTTGCCGCCCGCCGAAATTGCTCTGCTGACTCACACTTCACTGGTCAGCGACTATGCCGAGGGTGCCTACTATCCCAGGCGTCACTTCAAACACTTTGTCGATACCATTGTCGAGGTGATTGTGGAGGGTGGTGGTGTAGTGCGCTACTCAAGTCCCGTGGAGCAAATCCTGGTTAAAAAAGGTGCCGTCGAAGGTATTGTCTCGGGACAGACGGTCTATCGGGCTCATACCTATATCAGTGACCTGGATCCCAGGCTGACTGTACAGTTGATGTCGGACCCACGGCAATTGAGCGAACAAGAACGGCAGCGCTTAACCGGGTACGAATACTCGGCCAGTGCCTTCAACATCTACCTGGGTCTCGATTGCGCCTTCGAGCCACTGAAGTACGGCATCGGCAACTGGAACATCTGGTACTATCCCAAAGAAGACCTCAACCAGTCCTACCGACAGCAACTGGAGGGCAACCTCGAGCATCCCTGGATCTTCTTGTCCTGTCCGACAATGAAGTCCAGTGAACCGGGCATGGCTCCCTGGGGCAATCACGTTCTTGAAATTACGACAGTCTGCCCCTACGAGCCTTTCCGCCATCTGCATGACACTGACCCCAGGGGCTACAAAATTAAGAAGCGGGAAGTTTATCAGTGGATCATGGAGAGTGTCGAGGACCTGATCCCCGATATCAAGTCCTTCATTCGCATGAAAATCTACGGTACACCAACGACCAGTGAGTACTATCTGGGGCAACCTCAAGGCAATATCTACGGAGCCAAACTGATACCCGGACAGGTAGGACTCAATCGCCTTGGCTATCGGACAGAACTGCCGAATTTGTTTCTGGTCGGGGCGAGTGCCGGATATCCAAGTGTACCGGGGGTGATCAGCAATGGTATGAACGTCGCGGGCCTGATCACCGGCCAACCCATCGCCAGCCAACCGCATGCTGGCCTGGCAGCGAGGCGCTAGATCAAAAAGTGCTCAGAAGCCGTTACGGTTACAACAACAGCCCCAGTTGCTCGGTACTCAAAAAACCCAGCATCCAGGCAACCACAGGTAAGTGCTCGATTGCTTTCCTGCCGGAGGCGATAGTTTTGACTACTCTATACTCGCTGCTCGTCAGTAGATTTTCGAGGGTGATATGCTCACAAGCCTGAGCATCAGAAATAGACATAATCAATCTCGGTAGTTTCAGCACAAGCTTTGATGGAGCTGTTTTAAGGCTCCATCAGCATAGGTAGCAAAAGTGAAAGAATCGAGAAGTTGGATCATCATGCCAACGATCAATTTTTAGTCAGCCTGGAACGCAAGCGCATTACCCAGTTTTCCCGAGTTCTTCACAATTGAGTTTTAAGCTTTTGACATTCGCAAAGCGCCCGTTCAGGAACAGGACCAGTTCCTGACCGTAGCCAGAATCATTTTGCTCTACTCCTGGTTGGATTTCAATTCAGGTAAGGCAATGCGAACAATACACGGAGAAACTGTTATGCAAGCTGAAACTTCGGCTCCTCAAAAATACTCCAGCCTGTCAGGCCTCGTCCGGAATGTCGGCTCGACTGCCTGCCCGCACTGCGGAGCTTCTATTGCCTGGCATTCCGACGGTCTGCACTGGCACGGACAATGCCAGCCATGTACAGAAGCTTTGCGCGGTCCGCTCGGCTACAGTACGCGCATTGAAGCCGTCTATATGCTCAAAGATGACTGCTACCTCAACGCGCGCGGCGTCTGAGCAGAGTCATCGCATCCTGAAGGCATTCACCACTGGAGTAGGGCCTTAATTTGAGCGGTCAGGGTCAGGGGGTCAAAGGGTTTGGTGATCACACCCACGACCCCCAGAGCAGCAAAGCGTTGCCGGTCCGTGGGTTGTACCTTGGCTGTGAGCAACAGGACGGGAATTTGCCGAGTTTCCCGGTTGGCCTGCAATTGCTTGAAAGTTGCAACGCCGTCCATTTCGGGCATCATCACGTCGAGCAAGACGGCATCGGGCTGTTTGCTTTGTGCACTCATCAAACCCTCTTCGCCCGACCCGGCAAGCAGGACATCCCACCCCTCCATCAGCTCCAAACATGTCTGGATGACCTCCCGAATATCGGCCTCGTCGTCGATGACCAGGACTCGCTTGTTCGGCATTTAATTACCTTCTCTCATGCAAAACATACGAGCGAGTGGGTGTACTCGAGAATTGGTAGCGTGAACGAAAAGGTGCTCCCACGACCGGTACTCTCGGCCCAAATACGTCCACCATGCTGTTGCACAATACTGCGGCAGACAGCTAGACCCAGCCCGGTACCGCCCCGATTGCGCGAATCGGTGGCATCCACCTGCCCGAAGCGCTCGAAGATCGACTCCAGCTTCTCGGCGGGAATACCCCGGCCCTCGTCGTCAACCTGTACCAGCAGGTACGCGTCATGGCATTCGACGCGTACGCTCACAGTCCCACCCCGGAACGAGAACTTGATGGCATTGCTGAGTAAGTTTGTGAGTGTTTGGATAACACGGTCCGGGTCCGCCAACAACTTGCACGACGGGCAATCCGCTGACAGGCTCACCCCCGCCTGTTCAGCCAGTGGGCGCATCACGTCGAGCGATTGATGCACCAGACTCACGGTGTCGCAAGTCTGCTTGTGGAGTGTCGCCTGGCCGGACTCCATACGCTCGATATCGAGAATATCGTTGATGAGCCGCACCAGTCGATCGGTGTTGCTTACGGCAATGTCGAGCATACGCTGCCCCTTCTCGGGTAGGGGACCCAGTACCCCACCGGCCAGAATCCCCAGGGCTCCGCGAATGGAGGTTAGCGGCGTGCGCAGTTCATGGCTGACGACCGAGACAAACTCGTCTTTGAGGCGCTGGACTATCTGACGTTCGGTGATGTCTCGGAAGGTGATTACGGCACCTACGGTCTGGTCTTTTTCGAGAATGGGAGTGCTTACGTACTCGACCGGGAAGCGCACGTCGTCCTTGCGGATAAACACATCGTTGACCAGCGAACGCACTTTGCCATCCCGGAGCGATGCGTAGATACAGTAGCTGGTCAGATCGTAGATCACCTGAACTATCTGTGACCGGTGCGTGACCTTGTGCAGAGGCCGACCGAGCAATTCATCGACGGTATAGCCGAGCACCCTGGCCCCGGTCGGATTGATAAATGTGACCCGGCCCTGTAAATCGAGACCGACAATGCCCTCACCAGCTGCATTGAGGATGAGTTCGTTCTGTCGGCCGAGGCGCTCGAGCGCCTCCTCGGCGCGTAACCGCTCGACTAGTTCTAATTGCAGTTGCTGATTGGCATTGAGCAAATCGGCGGTTCGTTCAACCACATGTTGTTCGAGTTCATCGGTGACCTGTCTGAGATTTTCCTCGGCGACCTTGCTCTCGGTTATGTCGCGCGAGATCGACACCAGCTGCCTGGGTGTGTCTTCACCATCCATGGGATTGATCTGTACGTCCCACCACCTCGGGTTGCCTTTGGCGGTCGGACAGAAACCGGTAAAGCGGCCCTGACCCCCGGCCAGGGCTGTAGTGACCGCTTCGCAGGCCAGGCGGTGCTCCTCACTATGCCAGAAGTCCGTCCAGCGCTTGCCGATCACATCGAGCGGGTTGTCGATCTCAAGCAAGCACTCTCCACTTTGATTGAGGTAGACCAGTCTGCCCTCGGCGTCGAGCACCTTGATGCAATCGCCGCTGCTGTCGAGGATCTGGCGGTTGAACGCTTCGCTCTTACGCAGAGCTTGCTCAGCATGTTTGCGTTTTGTAATGTCCTCGATGACCAAGATAAAATACTTTGGTTCACCGGACACACCACGCACCAGCGAGCCAGTCAGGTTGATCCAGACGGCGGTGCCATGCTTGTGGAAATAGCGTTTTTCGATTACGGAAGTTGAGATCTCACCGCTCAGCAGTCGCTGCACATTGACAAGGTCCGCTGCCAGGTCCTCGGGGTGGGTGACTTGCTGAAACGTCAGGGTGAGCAGTTCTTCGCGGGTGTATCCGATGATGTCGCAGAGCTTCTGATTGACCATCAGCCACTGGCCGTCCAGACCAACGTGGGCAAGTCCCACCGCAGCCTGCTCGAAGGTGGCCCGGAAACGCTCTTCGCTCTCGGCAAGCGCCTGTTGAGCTTGTTTGTGCTCAGTGCGGAGCTGTTGCTGATGTTCGTGCTCCTCAGGGAGCGGGTGCTTGTTTGAAGTGCTTGTGGTTGTAGCCTGGTGCGATGTGGCGTTCATGGTTTGTCGTGGGTTAATCTACTTGGCAACGGTCGAGCCGGTTGAGGATGCGGCTGGCAAGCTCCGGCCCGGCGATCGTCTTGCTGATAAAGTCGTCCGCCCCGCTTGCAAAAGCGCGATGCATCGTTTCGGTATCGGTATGCGCGCTCAAAAACAGCACCGGTAGCGCGTGCCAGCGCGGGTCGCTAC
>JACMIX010000315.1 GCA_014380935.1 Gloeobacterales cyanobacterium ES-bin-141
GTGGTGGGCCGGGTTGGATTTGAACCAACGTAGGCGTAGCCAACGGATTTACAGTCCGTCTCCTTTAACCACTCGGACACCGACCCCCAACTTGCGCTTACAAAGCATAACATGCAGATTTTGTCGCTGAGAACCCTCTGCTAGGCTGAAGCAGACGCGGCTGGAGGGGAAGCGGTGGAGCGCTTTTTGGATGTGGCTTGCGAGGCAGCTCGTCTAGCGGGGGCTGTCCTGATGAGTTACCTGGGCAAGCTCGAATCGATCGACGAAAAGTCGCCGGGCAACCTGGTGACTGAGGCTGATAAGGTCTCCGAGCAGACTATTCTCACGGTTCTACAACGGCATTTCCCGGATCACGGCATCCTGGCGGAGGAATCGGGCGTCAGTGGGGCGTCTGAGAGCCGGTATCTATGGGCGGTGGACCCACTTGATGGTACGACCAACTTTGCCCATCGCTATCCGGCTTTCACCGTCTCGATCGGTTTGCTGGTTGACCGCGTACCCGTGCTCGGGGTTGTCTACGACCCCTGGCGCGATGAGTTGTTTTCTGCCATCCAGAATATGGGAGCCTTCCGCAACTACCAGCCCATCCAGGTAAGTGGCACCACGGAACTGGCCCGCAGCCTGCTTGTAACTGGTTTCGCCTATGACCGCCGGGAGACGCCCGACAATAACTATGCAGAATTCTGCCACTTCACCCATCTCACGCAAGGGGTGCGCCGGGGCGGCTCAGCCTCACTCGACCTTGCCTATGTAGCTTGCGGTCGGTTGGATGGCTACTGGGAGCGCGGCCTCGCACCCTGGGACATAGCAGCAGGGGTCGTGTTGGTTCGTGAGGCGGGCGGGCTCGTTACCGCTTACGACGGGTCTCCCTTCAAGCTTGATTCAGGGCGCATTCTGGCTGCTAATGGGCAACTGCACCGGCAGATGGTTGATGAATTGGCCAGGGTCAGTCCCCTGAATATCCCCTTTCCAGTGCGTTGATGACAAAGCCTGCGAGTGGCTCTCGCAGGCTTTGTCATCTGCATAGGTTTCACAGCAGGCAAGTCGCCTGATGAGCGCTACTTACTTGCTACTTGCTGAGAGATGGAGCGGGCTGATGCGAGATGGCTCTCGATCTCGGGCAGACTCTGGGTTGCGAAGGCCCGCACGTCATTGTCTGTTCCCCGCTCGGCTTGCATTCGGTAGACATACACGTTCCGGTTGTGGTCTTCCACGAGCTCGTCCATGTACGCTTTGTCAAAACTGGAACCCGATAAAGCCGATAGCCTGTCCATTACAGAATGCATGCTGGTGCTGGGACCCTCTGGAAGATTGACTTTCTGCATCTGAGCAAGCTGCACAATTTTGCCGTCCGATTGCTTGTGGTAATCAATCATCTGCTGAGCGTATTGCTTGATTGCTGAACTGGTTGCCTTCTGCAAGGCCATGTTGCTAAGTGCAACTTCTTTCTTGTTTCCCAGATGGATATCGTTGATAAAACGCGCATCAAGCTCACTTACAGGAGGACCCTGTAGCGTAGTAGTCGTCTCGCGTAGCATCATCGTGCTCTGGTCTTTCTGCATCTGGTCTTTTTGCATCTGGTTTTTCTGCATCTGGTCTTTCTGCATCATCTGGTCTTGCTGTGCCGTGACGGGGGCCACGGAAATACACATAGCAAGAGCCACAAGTGTGAGTGTGGTTACTGACTGTTTAATCATTCTGATTTCCTTGTTAAGAGTTGCTATCCTATTCGTGCAAATATCTCAGCCACAGTAAGCGCACCGACTATACGTCAACCCTATAGGGAAAGAATCTTCTTCCTATCCTTCCCCAGGCTGAGGTCCTCTTCCTAACCTCTACTAGAAAGTTCGACCCGAGCCGCATCAGAAGTAGGCAATAAGACGGCCACAGGCAATGACTGCTACCCAAAGGACAACCGAGAAGACAGCAATGGCCCTCACAACGGGGGGTGGTGTAGTATTCTGCTCCCACGCAGGCACAGACTTGAGAAACCAGATGTGAAAGGCCGCGGCGTTGAAACCGGCAGCAGCAATCAAGGCAAGCTTCAGATAGAAGACGGGACTTACACCGATTGCTCGCGCGTCGCTCGCGAACAACATTACTCCCGAGAGCGCTACGAGTGCAAAGCTTAAATGTGCCCACGGCAGGAGGTGCTCGGCCAGGGCGGCTACTGGTATCTTGCGCGAGAGACCCAGCAGCCGCAAATCAAACATCACCACCGCTCCGACCAGGATGACAAAGCCAAGGATGTGGGTAATTTCGACCACCGGGTAGAGCCAGGGGGACTGCCGCATCGCCAGTCCCGGCGGACTATCTTCCAGCCAGGTAAGCCAGGTGGCCCACGCGCTCATCAGCGCAACTCAACCGTCTTGCCATCCAGGATAATTCGCTCAGCCCGCATCTCCCCGGACTCGCTGCGATGTGCGTAGCCCGCCACACTCACCGCCATCCCGGCCCGTAACCCATCTTGAGGTAGGCCCCGATT
The DNA here is from genome assembly GCA_014380935.1 of Gloeobacterales cyanobacterium ES-bin-141. GTDB lineage: Bacteria > Cyanobacteriota > Cyanobacteriia > Gloeobacterales > Gloeobacteraceae > JACMIX01. The sequence continues at coordinate 2,486 of JACMIX010000315.1, forward strand.
CTGCATCCGGGATGGCGGTGCAAGGACCGCTATCCAGACCTTCTCCGGAGTCTCAAGCTGGATTGTGACGTGTGGGGACTCGTAATTTACCTTCTGGACTTTACCCGTCAGGTTCAAAGTCTTGTCGCTGTTGTATTCGCTCCACCCGTGGTGTGCGCTCACCTGCGCGGCTCCGAATACTGCGAAGGCGACTCCAATAACCAGCATTACGACTCGTCTCAGCATGGGGTACTTCCTGTGTAGCCATGGCCTGCCTGACGGCAGAGACAGAGCGTACGTTCCCCATCTGCGAGACAGCAATCATCAGGTCAGCCCGGTGCTTGTCCTGTCGGTGCCAGGTCTTTGAAGCGGTTGGTATAAAAGAAATAACGCGCATCATCAAAGGCAGCTAGCTCCCAGCCCTGGGCTTTGAACTTGGGTGCAAAGCTGAGAAATTCTTTGAGGTTCTCACGAACAATGCCTTGCAGCTCTGCTTTTTGCTTTTGGAGAGCCTCGCGTTCTGCACGCTTCGTTTCTCCCAGTGCAGTAGCAATCTGCCGGTCAACGCGCTCAATTTCGGCCTGTGAATTGTCGATCTTCTCAAGTAGCGCACGGGAGGCTCGCTGGGCTTCTCGCTCAGAACCTACGGTTATCTGACCCTGTAGAGGCGTTTTGACCGCTATATTACCTCCTCCACAGGCAACCAGGATGGCTGCAATCAGAGCCAGGACCACTGTTTGAAACTTCATCACGATAGCCGTCAGAATCTCAACGCATCGTAGCAGATCGATGCTTAACCGAGCAGACTCACCGTGGCTATGAAAAGGGCATCTACAAGAAGAGTGCTGAACACAGCACCCCCAAAGGCCCACCAGTGCACCTCGCGCTTGCGGATAGCCCACGCAGTCATCGCCAGGAGTAGCAGAGAAATCCCGATTGCAATCGCCATACTAGTTGGCGCGCTTACCTGTATCATCGCCCCGCGCAGAACCTTGCTGAGCAGAGCGTCGTTGTTTTCGACTGCCATCATCTCGGACCACCAGGGCATCAACCCGGCACCCATGCAGTAGAGATCAGTCAGGCACGTACCTAGAAATGAACCGATAAAAAATAAGCTGCCAGTCCGGAAATAGCCGAAGAAGAGCGCAAACAGTGCTATGGGTAACGGAATGGCCTCGACAGGAATGTGAAGTAGAGGCTCCGTGCGCAACCAGCCCCAATAAAGGGTCCCGGCGAGCCAGCTGAGTGTAAACCCAAACAGCAAATCTCCCCAAAGCCGGTGTTTTGCCTGAAACCACAGCCAGAAACTCAGCACCAACCAGCCAAGAGTCGCAAGCAGGCTTACCTCGGGTGCCACCCGCACCAGGGGTGCCTGAAAGAAAACCGGTATGGAAACAAGGAAAATAGACGCACAAAAAACTTGCCACTGCGGCGAGGTAAGAGTTGGGCGTTCGATGTTGAGGTCGGTAGAGATCACGGTTACTTAATAAAGCGAAAATTTTTCTTTACTAAGCTTAACATCAAAGTGGGTTTCTCCTGACGAATCCAGGCGGATTATCCGCGTCGCATTGTACAGCCATCGGCTTTCCTACCAGGGAATAGAAGTTTGACCGTCCGGCGCGCTGTCCGGCAAGCGTCTACAAAACTGTTCCTGCCCATTTTCTGACAGCCGTACAGATAGCACGGCAAGCTTTACCTGTAACCAGGCTCGTAGGGACTAGCTTGCATTCCAACCACGTATCGGGTCTTTTAGCCGAACAGTTCGTTGCCCAACATCTGGAGGCGCTTGGTGCCACGGTGTTGGCTCAGCGCTGGCGCTGCGCGGCTGGTGAGATTGACCTGGTAGTTCGTCTAGAGGAGTACCTGTGCTTTGTCGAAGTCAAGGCCCGCGGCCGGGTCAACCTGGATAGCAACGGGCTTGAGGCTATCAACTGGCGCAAGCGACAACGCCTCTGTCGGGCAGCAAATCTGTTCTTACTTAAGAATCCTCACTTAAATGGTCTGGGTTGCCGGTTCGACGTTGCCCTGGTCCGCAAAAATTCCCGGTCAGGGCCACAACTTCTGGCCTATCTGTCCGGGGCGTTTGTCGAGGAGTGATGTCAGGCTGTCGCCAGGGCCTCGGCTGGACCCACCAGTGAGACAATCGAGGTATCAAAGGTTCTACGGGCCACGGTCTGCACATCTTGTCGGCTGACCTGCTCAACCATCTGGGTGTATTCTTCGTCGAACTGTGTGCTCATACCCAGTGCCTCGTAGATGCCCAGGATCTGGCAGACCTGACTGTTGGTCTGCTTGCTGAGGGCATAGAGGCCGAGGAGTTTGTTTTTGGCCGTGCGTAATTCCTCATCGCTCAGATACCCATCACACAGACGCCCAACCTCGGAGCGCAGGCCCTCTTCACAGGTACGGGTGTTCTCCGGGGCAGTACCGATGTAGGTAATGAAATGAGAAAGATCGAGGCGCACGGGGTAGAACGCGGAGACCTCGTAGGCGAGACCCCGCTTCTCGCGCAGCTCCGTGAACAGACGGCTCGATAGGCCGCTACCCAGATAGGTGCTGATGAGCTTGAGGACCGGGTAGTCTACCGAGGTAATCGGTGCTGCTGCATATCCCACCAGAACGGTGCTCTGCTGAGTTGCTTGAGTCTGGTGTAATCTCTGGGCGGTAATTGCAGGCACAAGCAGATTCGGGGCTACTGGGGTGAAGGCAGGTGCGGACCAGTCTCCCAGGTAGCGCTCTGCCAGGACAACGACTTGCTCGGGAAGAACGGGACCCACGACCGCGAGTATCAGGTTGTCAGGACGAAAGTGCTGACGGTGAAAAGCACTCAAGTCGTCTGGTACAAGCTCGCGTACACTCGCGTCTGTGCCCAGTTCCGGGAAGGCATAGGGGTGCTTTCCGTACAGTGCCTTGCGGAACTGGTTGTAGGCGACGGTGAAAGGACGCTCTTGCTGGGAGCGGATCGACTGCAGGGTAAGCGTGCGCTCAAGCTCGGTCTCCTGAGCTGGAAAGTTTGCCTCGCGCAGCACCTCAGCCGTCAGCGCGAACAACTCGGGAAAGTCCTCACCAAGGCATTTGGTGGCGACCTGCATGTAGTCCGGGTTGGTGTCGGCGCTCAAAATCGCGCCCATAGACTCCACTTGCTGGGCAATGTCCTGGGAGGAAAGGTTCTGGGTGCCCTTGGTCAGGACGGCCCCAACCAGGTGAGCAAGGCCGGGTTGTTGCTCCTCGCGGGAGCCTGAACGGATGAAGAAGCGGGCACTGACGATATCGACAGCAGGATTTGACACGACCAGGATAGTAAGGCCGTTGCCGAGTACGGTACGCGAGACCATGGCAAGCTCCAGGAGGACTAGTTGGTAGAGGGCAAAAGGCGCAACACAACTGCCTTGTCCGGATCGAGATAGGTCCGGGCCACGCGCTCGATGTCAGAGGCCGTCACCTTCCGAAGTAATTCGGGATAGGCAAGGACGGCATCCAGTGTAGACAGGGTGTTGAAGTAGCCGTAGAGCCCGGCAAGCTGAGCTGGGGACTCGGTGCCGAAGACGAAATCGTTGCGCAGCATGCGCAATGCCCGGTTCAATTCCGACTCACCAACTGGTTCGTGGATGATTTCAGCCAGGGCAACCCGAATCTCCTGCTCGACCGGGGCCAGCAATTCGGTCTCAGCCTGGGCTGCGATGACAAACAGACCGGCGTCCTGTTGCGGTGTGTAATAGGCACTGACAGACCGGACCCAGCCCTTTTGCTCACGTAGATTTCTGACCAGGCGCGAAGTGCGGCCTTCACTGAGGATGACTCCCAGAACCTCGAGGGCAATGGCATCCTCAATCTGGGCGAATGGGGCACCCAACCAGGCAAGCATCAGCCTGGCCTGTTCAAGGCGCGGTAGTTCGCGCTCAAGGACGATGGGTTGCGGAGCTTTCGGGGCGGCTACGCGGGGTTGAGTGACATCGCCAGGAGCGGGTGCAAAGTTGCCGAAGCTGTGCTCGACCGCGGCCAGCATCTCCGTCTCCGGCACGCCGCCCACGATGATGACGGTTGTGGCGGAGGGCTGGTAACGCTCGCGGTGATAGGCACGCATTTGCTCGGGTGTCATGGCGAGCAAACTCTCGGATGTGCCCAGAACTGGACGACCGTAAGGGTGGGTCGGGTACATCGTCTTGCAGAGCAGTTCGATAGCCTGACGGTCCGGGCTGTCCTGGGAGCGGCGAATTTCCTCCAGGACGACCAGGCGCTCACGCTCGAACTCATCGGCTGGAATAGCGGCATTGAGGACAAGCTCGGCCAGATAAGGTAGGGACTCCTCGAAATGGCGATTGGCAACCGTGATGTAGTAGTGAGTATAGTCCTGGCTGGTTGCGGCATTGGTGGCACCGCCCCGCTCCTCGATTTGCCGGTCGAATACTCCCGGACCCAGCTTCTCGGTCCCCTTAAAAATCATGTGCTCTAGAAAATGAGAAACGCCCGACAGACTCTCGGGTTCTGTGCGGGCACCGGTACGAACCCAGACATCGCAAGTCACGGCAGCAGCAGTGGGAATATGATGCAGGATGACAGTCAGGCCACCAGATAAAGTATGCACCTGTCCTGGAAAAGCGTCAGGCTGGGTGCTTGGGATGGAAGTTGTAGTCGCTATCATAAGTTCATCTTAATCTGCCTCTGAACGGCTGTCCCCCTGCTGACGCGGATCCGCGCCAGTCGGAATTACCGGCTCATACTCTGCCTTACATGAAGATTGCCTTGCTGCAATTGAATGTTACTGTCGGTGACCTGGCAGGTAACGCCCGGAGAATCGAGCAGGCCGCCCGGGACAGCGCGAAGGCGGGTGCGCAGTTGGCCGTTAGCTCAGAGCTGGCTTTGCTCGGCTATCCGCCGCGAGACCTGCTCCTAGATCGGGCTCTGCTCGAGCAGGCTCAGGAGACGACGAACCGACTTGCCAGGAGCCTGGATGGCGTGATTGCCCTTCTACTCGGAACAGTAGAACCTAACCTGGCCGACCGGGGGCGCTCAGTCCGCAATGTAGTGCAGCTGCTCAAAGACGGTAATGTCCGGGCAGGCACGACCAAAGTGCTACTGCCGACCTACGACGTATTTGACGAGGACCGCTACTTTGAACCGGGAGCAGGTTCGAGTCCTCTCCAGTTTGCGGGCACGACCCTGGGCCTGACCATTTGCGAGGACGTCTGGAACGATGCACAGTTCTGGCCGCACCCGCGCTATCACCTGGATCCGGTCGAGGTATTAGCTGGGCAGGTTCAGACACTCATTAACCTCTCCGCCTCACCTTTTCACCGTGGAAAGCAGGTCCTACGCGAACGCATGCTCGGGCATACCGCTCGACGCCACGGGAAGCCTCTGTTGTATATCAATCAAGTCGGCGGCAACGACGAGTTGATTTTTGACGGTCGCAGTTGTGCATTCGACGCGCGAGGTCAGTTGCTCGGTCGGGCTCAGGCCTTTAGAGAGGACGTACTGCTTGTGGAGCTGCCTTCTGAGGGCGAGCTTGTCCCAGGCCGAGCTGAGCCGGACTTGGCCGGTGAAGAAGAGGTTTGGCAGGCGCTGGTGCTCGGGACACGGGATTATACCCACAAGTGCGGCTTCCAGCAGGGAATTGTTGCGCTCTCGGGAGGGATCGACTCTGCCCTCACGGCTGCCGTGGTCTGTGCTGCCCTCGGCCCGGCCAATGTCGTTGGGGTGATGATGCCTTCGCCCTACTCGAGTCGGGGTAGCCTCGATGACAGCGCCCGACTGGCCGGGAACCTGGGCATCGAAACGATGAAATTGCCCATCGAGCCTGCCATGCAGGCTATGGAGCAGATTCTGGCACCGGCCTTTGCTGGTATGCAGACCGACGTTACCGAGGAAAATATCCAGGCCCGCATCCGCGGCACCCTGGTCATGGCGCTCTCGAATAAGTTTAACCGCCTGGTCTTTATCACCGGCAACAAGTCCGAGACCGCTGTGGGCTATAACACTCTCTACGGTTGTACTGCCGGTGCCCTGGCGGTTATTGCCGACCTTTACAAGGGTGAGGTCTACCGGCTTGCCTACTGGCTCAACCGCAATGGCGAGGTGATCCCCGAGGACACGCTGAGCAAACCCCCCTCGGCTGAACTCAGGCCGGACCAGCGCGACCAGGACACGCTCCCGCCTTACGATGTGCTCGATGCCATCCTCTATGGGTACATCGAAGAGGGACACACGTCCGCAGAACTGATCGAGGCCGGGAACGACCCCCAGACTGTTCATCGGGTCCTGAAGCTGCTGCGCCAGGCTGAGTTTAAGCGCAGACAGTTGCCTCCGGCTCTCAAGGTCTCGGCACGCGCATTTGGGATGGGCTGGCGCATGCCGATTGCCAGGCGTTGATGGTTAGCTGCTCGGAGCGGCTTCAAGCGCACTCAGTGTAAAGCGGTAAGTCTCGATGACCGGGTTGGCGAGCATCTGGTCACACATTTGGTCTACTTGCTGGTGAGCATCGGTCTGGTCTTGGGCCTCCAGGTCAAGCTCAATGTGCTTACCGATACGGGCATGTCTGACGCCTGTGTAACCGAGTTGCTGTAGGCCCGAGCGTACGGCCACACCGGCAGGATCAAGAACAGACGGGCGTAAGCTCACTTGAATGATCGCACGATAAAGCACCGTTTTACTCCTGCACAACGTATGAAGTTCTACCTGTACCGCCCGTTATACTGCCTTAAGTTGGCTTGGAGCAAAGCGAGGTTATGGCAGCACATCTGGCAGTCGTTGTCCTGGCAGCCGGTAAAGGGACGCGGATGCGCTCGACGCTGCCCAAGGTGCTCCATCGGCTGGGCGGCCGGACAATCCTTGAGCAGGTGCTGCACAACTTGAAGGGGCTAGCTCATCAGCACTGTGTAGTCGTTGTCGGTTATGGTGCAGACCGGGTTCGTGCTCAGATCGACCGACCGGATATCGCCTTTGTCGAGCAGACAGAACAGTTGGGTACGGGCCATGCCGTGCAGCAAGTCATGCCACTGCTCATGGACTTCAGCGGTCATGTCCTGGTCCTGAATGGCGATGCTCCTCTAATCAGGCCCGGTACCCTTGAGCGTCTGGTTACCACCCATGTTCAATCAGGTGCAGAGGCGACTATTCTCACTGCTCGACTGGCTGACCCGACTGGTTACGGACGTGTGTTCCTTGATAGTGAGGGACAGGTCCTGCAGGTGATCGAACACCGGGATTGCACACCCGAGCAACGGCTCAACACTCTCATCAATGCCGGTATCTACTGTTATCGTTGGGAGCGCCTTGCGGAAGTATTGCCCGCGCTGAAAGCAGACAATGATCAATCGGAGCTTTACCTGCCCGATACTCTTTTGCAATTGGCCAACGTGGCCCAGGTCGAAGTGGATGACCCGACAGAGGTGCTGGGGATCAACGACCGGCTCCAACTGGCCGAAGCCAGTCGGGTCCTGAATACTCGAACCCTCGAGCGGTTGATGCGCGCTGGGGTGACAATCGTGGACCCGGCGAGCGTGACCGTGGACGACACGGTTGAGGTAGAGGCTGACGTGATTATCGAACCCCAAACTCACCTGCGCGGTCAGACACGGATCGCTGCGGGATGCCGGATTGGACCAGGGACACTCATTGAGGATTCGTTACTCGACACGGAGGCTACAGTCCTCTACTCGGTTCTCCACGGTGCTCGAGTAGGAGCACTGAGCCGTATTGGCCCCTACGCCCACCTGCGCAGCGAGTCTGTCATTGGCAAGGGTTGCCGGATTGGCAACTTCGTCGAGGTCAAAAAAGCGAGCGTCGGGGACGGTTCCGCCGCGGCCCACTTGAGTTATCTGGGTGATGCCACGCTGGGTGAGCGCGTCAACATTGGTGCCGGGACGATTATCGCCAACTACGACGGCAAACATAAACACCACACCCGCCTTGGTGATGCTGTCAAGACGGGGGCAAATTCGGTCCTGGTGGCACCGCTGAGCTTAGGAGACGGGGTAAACGTGGCCGCAGGCTCTACGGTGACCGAGGATGTCTCGCAAGGATTGGTGATCGCGCGACCCCGTCAGGTAGTCAAGCCCGAGTGGCGACCAAGTTACGAGTCCAGTTGATGCATCCACTGTCGAAACCTGCGCAACACGTAATTCAGGGGCAGGCAGACGCAACTATTGATCCAGTACTCTCACCTTGGATAGAGATTGCACAGGTACCTGACGCGTAGGTTGGGCTGAAGCAGTAAAGGGAGAAACTATGCGTTACAAGTTATTGGGCAAGAGTGGTCTGCGCGTGTCCGAGTTGTGCCTTGGCACAATGACCTTTGGCGAAGACTGGGATTTTGGTGCTTCACAAGCAGAAAGCCGCAAGATCTTCGATACCTTCGTCGCGGCGGGCGGCAACTTTTTTGACACGGCCAATGTATATACCAACGGTACGAGCGAGAAGTACCTGGGCGAGTTCATCGCAAGCGAGCGCGACAAGTTTGTCGTGGCGACCAAGTACACAGGCAACACCCGTCCAGGTGACCCCAACGGTGGCGGCAACGCGCGCAAGAGCCTGGTTCAGGCGGTTGAGGGTAGCCTGAAGCGGCTGGGCACCGAATACATCGACTTGCTGTGGGTGCATGCCTGGGATTTTATGACACCCGTCGAAGAGGTGATGCGGTCGCTCGATGACCTGGTGAGGGCGGGTAAAGTGCTCTACATCGGTATCTCAGACGCGCCTGCCTGGATTGTCTCCCAGGCGAATACACTCGCGCAGTGCCACGGCTGGTCGCAGTTTGTCGGCTTGCAGATTGAATATTCACTGATCGAGCGCACCCCCGAGCGCGATCTGATGCCGATGGCCCGAGCTTTCGAGATGGCAGTCACACCCTGGAGCCCACTTGCAAGTGGCATTCTCACCGGTAAGTACAACAAGAACGGTGGTACCCCATCTGACACCGGTAGCCAGAGTGGAGGCGATAAGAACCGGCTTGACGGCGGCATGATGACGGGAATGCATCAGGTCAATGAGCGCAACCTGAGCATCGCACCGCGCTCCGGCTTCGGCGA
>JACMIX010000316.1 GCA_014380935.1 Gloeobacterales cyanobacterium ES-bin-141
GTATTCGCGGTACTTGCCTGGATGCTCGGCACGTCGATTGGCTACGGCGGCGATGTGGCTCCAATGTCCGGGGCGATGGAGGGACAGCGCATCCTTTCGTGCCGCAACGGTCGTGAGGCGGCGCGCATGTATGTCTGGACCGAGGTGACGTTGTTTGTCTTCTTGCTGGTCCTGACCTTGCCTGCCCTGGGAGCAATTGTGCTCTGGCCCGAACTGCATACGGGCGGGATCGACCGCGAGCTGGCCTACGGGATGTTGATCAAAAAGTACATCCCGAGCGGCCTGTTGGGTCTGGTAGTCGTCTCGGTGCTCGCGTCGTTGATGTCCACGGTCAGCTCCAACCTCAATTTCGGCGCGCAGGTGGCAGTCAACGATCTCTACCGCCGCTACTGGCAGCCTGATCGTTCCGAACAGCATTACCTCAAGGCCGGCAAGATAGTCACCCTCGTGATCCTGGCTATGGCCCTGGGCGTCGTCTGGGGAGTGACGTATTTGTTTGATATCGCCGTCTTCATGCTGGGTATGAGCGCCGCAGAACTGCCTGCCAACTGGGCACAGTGGTGGTGGTGGCGCTTCAACCTCAAGGCCAGGCTCACGGCAACATTCGGAGGACCGGTCATCTATTTGCTGGTACGGCTCGTCTGGATGCCCGGAGCCGATTACGGATTGCAGATCCTGGTTGCCATGGCGCTTGCAACCCTCGCGTGGGTTAGTGTCGCCCTGCTGAGCGCCCCGGATGACGAGAACACGCTCACCAGTTTTTACGAGCGTGCGCGTCCCCTGGGATGGTGGGGGCCAATCGCAAGACGAGTGCGTGAGCGATCCCCACTCCATCCACCTGAGCAAACAGTCTTGACTCCTCAGCAAGAATAAATAATCTTTTCGCATCAAGAGGGCACAACAGGGACTCGGAGTCACTTCTAACGTCTGTTTCGTCTGCGTAGTTGCAAAAGGTACTGCAGGATGGTTATATAGTCGTGTTCTATGGAAATCGTTCTCAATTTTTGTGTCAACCGTGCCGCCTGTCGCCTCCGTTCTTGATCTGCCGGTTCATGTACTGCCCGACTACGCGGGCTGCTTGATTGAGCAGATTGTCTCGGGGCACGGCGGGCATGTCGTAACCTTGAATGCTGAAATGGCGATGCTGGCCCGTCAGGAGCCCAATCTTGCCAGTCTTATCTGTCGGGCGGAGCTAGTAGTCCCGGATGGGGCAGGGGTTGTCTGGGCGATGCGCTTTCAGGGACGACGGGTACAGCGCTGTGCCGGTATTGATCTAGTCAGTGCTGTACTACCCGAACTGGCACGACGCAGGACGCGGGTTTTCCTGCTCGGTGCCGCACCCGGGGTAACTGAGGCCGTGGCCGGGCAATGGAGCAGGCAGTATCCGGGTCTGATCCTGTGCGGGCAGCACGATGGTTACTTTACAGAAGCGGACGAAGTTAGGCTCCGCGAACAGCTGCAGGCGGGCAATCCCCAGGTAATCCTGGTTGGTCTGGGTGTACCAAAGCAAGAGTTTTGGATCGAGCGAACGCGGTCCTACCTACCCACGACAGTTTTCGTAGGTGTTGGCGGCAGCTTTGATATCTGGGCTGGTACTAAAGAACGCGCTCCTAAATGGCTACGCGAGAATCATTTGGAGTGGTTTTACCGTCTGGTGAAAGAACCTTGGCGCTGGCGACGGATGCTCGCATTACCGAAATTTGCCCTGGCCATCTTGAGAAGAGGGTTGCCTTGATGTTCAGCTCACTGCGTCGTCTGGCTCGTCCCTGGTTTCCCGGCAGCGTCCCAACCCTGGAGAACGATGCACCGACGGCGTCGCTCGAGCAAGTGGGGGAGCTTATTCGCCTTGCAACTGACATACCGTGTGCCGGCTCCCCCACTGATCCCGGAGTTGCTATCCGTCTGTCTCAAGTCACCAAGGTCTACCCAAACGGCAGCCGGGGGCTGTACCAGGTCAATATCGAGGTCCGTAAGGGCGACTTTTTGTTTATCACCGGGTCCTCCGGTGCCGGCAAATCGACACTCCTCAAATTGCTTTATGGAGCAGAGCGCCCGACCAGTGGTGAGGTTCGGGTGGAGGACGTACTGCTCAATGGCCTGCATGGTCGCAAGCTCGCTTACGTGCGCAGACGGATCGGGGTTGTCTTCCAGGACTACAAGCTCATTCCCCGTCGCACGGTCGAGGAAAACGTCGCTTTTGTATTGAGAGCCCAGGGGTTTGCCCGCAACGAGGTCCGCCGCCGCCTGGGTCCGACCTTGCGGATGGTGGGTCTTGCCCACAAAGCCGAATGTTTCCCGGAGCAATTGTCGGGTGGCGAGCAGCAACGAGTGAGTATCGCCCGCGCCATTGTCCACACGCCGCGGTTGCTGATCGCAGACGAGCCAACCGGCAACCTGGATCAGGAAAATGCCTGGACGATTCTGCAAATCCTTCAGCAGTTGCACCAGGTAGGCGTCACAGTCGTGGTGGCCTGCCACAACGAGCAGATTGTCCAGTCCTTCGCGCGACGGGTCGTTCAGCTCGAAGCGGGAACTCTGCGCGAGTTGACCAATGTTTGATGGAATCTCTCATGCAACAGGTAACCACGCGCATCGACTACCTTATTCGGGAGGCCTTCATGGGTCTCAGACGGGGTGGTTGGATGAACTGGGCTGCTGTCAGCACTCTGACGGTACTGCTGTTTTTGCTGGGTCTGGGTCTACAGGTTTCCTGGCAACTTGAAGCCGCACTTGCATCTCTCGGTAGCCAGCTAGAAATCTCTATTTACCTCGACCCTCAAGTGCGCGGTGCCAAACTACAGGCCGAGATCCGCAAATTTGAGGGCGTCGAGCAAGTAGACGTTCTGGCCAGGGAAACAACCTGGAAGTCTTTGCAGGCGGAGATGGGCGTCGAGGGCTTGTCCGAAGTCCTGGGCGGCAACCCCCTGGTTGATAGCCTTCGTATCCGGGCAAGCGACCCTCAAGCGCTCGTGGCCGTGGCGGGACGCCTCAAGACCCTCAAGGGTATCGACACGATCAGCTATGGTTCGGACGCAGCTGAGCGCCTCACCAGTCTTAGCGAAGCCATGCGCTGGGCTGGACTCGGTATCATCGGCGTTCTGGGTCTCGCGGCAGTCGCAGTGATTACGACCACCATCCGCCTGATCGTGATCTCACGGCAAAAAGAAATCGAGGTCATGCAGTTAGTCGGCGCAACACCTTTCTGGATCTACACGCCCTTTGTTTTAGAGGGCCTTACTTTTGGAGTTGCGGGGGCTGTGACGGCCTGGGGCATGTTGCTTGTGACCATCAATTTTGTTGAGCAAAAGCGGCTCGAATGGCTACCTTTTCTGGTCTGGCAGCAGGAGGGACCCGACAACTTTGCTTTGCTTGCAACCTTAAGCGGAGTTGGAGTCACTCTCGGTATCCTGGGCAGTCTGATCGCAGTACGCCGCTCGGCCCGCCTCAGCGGCTAACCACCATTCGGCGCTCCGTAGCCCGCACCCGCTGGCCGCAGTTTGGACAGCGTCCACCGTTGGGTGTGGCGGTAAACACGGTCCCACACTTTGGGCAGGGCTCACGCGCTGCATTCCAGTACAGAGAAATCCCAGCTGCGATGCAGGTCACGATGATGAGACCGAGTACCAGGCCAACCGCCGTGTTCGCGGCGGAAATTGGAAAAATGAGGACCGCAATCCCGCCGCCCCACAAAATTCCCCAGCCTATACCGGACAGGATGCGCTTGGAGTTGGGGAAATCGAGCTCACTCGGGTCTGGGGGCGAGAATGGTTCTGTCATACTTCTTAATATACCAGCCGGGGATCAAAACGTA
>JACMIX010000317.1 GCA_014380935.1 Gloeobacterales cyanobacterium ES-bin-141
AGATACAACCAGACCTTGCGAAACGCCAGTTCGATCTTTCTGAATTCAGCCACCACTCCTCCATCTCACCCATCGGGCGCAGGAATACCTTGCCCCTATTATCGAAGCCGCAGGTCAAAGGCGCTATGCACTCCTCAACACTCTGCGTAGCCGGACTCGAAGACGTATGGAGTCCACGACTGTGCGTACCTGTTAAGTAAAATGAATAATGCCCTTGCCGGTTTGCTCAGATGCCTTTTACTGCCCTCGTCCAGAGCCTCAAGAACACGCCTTTTCTCGAAGAGACGGCCCAGCGCTTGCAAAAATCAAGCCCGGTTCGCCTGCAAGGTGCAAACCGGGTCGCCAAGGGGCTCACGAGTTCAGCGCTTGCCCGCAAGCTGGGAACTTCTTTGCTGGTTGTGTGCGGCACACTCGAGGAGGCGGCGCGCTGGAGCGCGCAACTGGAGGCGATGGGTTGGGAGGGCATCTACCTGTACCCATCCTCTGAGGCCACCCCCTACGAGCCCTTTGATCCCGAGGAAGAAATCACCTGGGGCCAGCTAAACGTGCTGGCCGAGCTGGTCGATCCACGTCCGGGAATCGCGATTGTGTGCACGAGCCGTGCCCTGCAACCCCATTTGCCTCCCCCCGAGGCCCTGGCTTGTTACTGCCTGACCTTACAACCGGGCTCGCCCTACACAATCGAGCGTCTCAGTGATGAACTGGTCCGGCTCGGCTACGCCCGCACCTCCCAGGTTGAGTCCGAGGGGCAGTTCTCTCGGCGCGGCGATATCCTGGACTGCTTTGCGGTTTCAGCCGAGATGCCTGTTCGCATCGAATGGTTCGGGGATGAGCTGGAGAAGATCCGCGAGTTTGATCCGACATCGCAGCGCTCGCTTGACGCGGTGAGCGAGACAGTCTTCACGCCTGTGGGTTTCGGGCCGGTCATCGTGCCCGAGCTTGAACACAGAATCACGCCGCAAATGGTTGCTGAGTTACCGCCTGCCTGGCAGACGGCTTACCAGACTCAGATCGAGCAGGGTCAGGCCCCTGAGGGGTTGCGCCGCTGGTTGGGCTTTGCTTATGACCAACCGGCCTCACTGATTGACTACCTGCCACCGGACGTTCTGGTCGTCTTCGATGAGCCGGAGCTGTGCCGTCTGCACAGCCAGCGCTGGTACGAGCAGGCCCAAGAGCAATGGGAGCACGGGGTTGGTCCTATCCCGCTGCACACTGAATACAGTGTGCTCGAAGAACGCCTGACTGACTTTGCCCGCCTGGAGCTGCGCGAGCTGGTTGAAGAAGGAAAAAGCGGTAATCTTGGCGGTCGCCCGGTGCCGAGCATTCCTCATCAGTTTGGTCCCCTGGCTGAACGCCTGCGGGAATACCGTACCCAGGGGTTGCAGGTCTGGATGGTCTCAGCTCAACCCTCGCGGGTTGTGGCCCTGCTTGGGGATCATGACTGTCCGTCCCAATTTATTCCCAACTCCCAGGACTTCCAGGCCCTCGACAAAGCCCAGGCTACCCGAACGCCGGTTGCCCTCAAATACTCCGGGCTTGCCGAGCTTGAAGGTTCTGTACTTGGCACGCTGCGCTTTGTGCTGGTCACCGACCGCGAGTTCTTCGGCCAGCATGCGCTCACCACGCCCAACTTCGTGCGCAAGCGGCGACGGGCGACCTCCCGGCAACTCGATCCCGACAAGCTCAATCCAGGTGATTACGTCGTTCACCGCAACCACGGTGTCGGCCGGTTCGCCAAACTCGAAAAACTCGCCATCAGCGGCAACGCCCGCGAGTATCTGGTCATCGAGTACGCAGACGGCATTCTCAGGGTCGCAGCTGACCAGATGAATGCCCTTTCTCGCTACCGAACAATGGGCGATGGGACAGTGCAACTGTCGCGTATGACGGGCAAGAGTTGGGAGAAAGCCCGCCAAAAAGTCAAAAAGTCCGTTCAAAAAATTGCCTTCGACCTGCTCGAACTCTATGCCCGCCGTGCACGTGAAAAAACCCGGCCATTTCCGCCCGACTGGCCCTGGCAGCGGGAAGTCGAGGATTCCTTTCCTTACCCGCTTACCCCGGACCAGGCCAAAGCTGTCCAGGAGGTCAAATTTGACCTGGAGTCGGAGCGACCGATGGACCGGCTCGTCTGCGGGGACGTCGGTTTCGGTAAGACCGAGGTAGCCCTCAGAGCTGTTTTCAAAGTGCTCACCTCCGGTCGTCAGGCCGCCATCCTGGTACCCACCACGGTGCTCGCCCAGCAGCACTACCACACCTTCAAGGAACGCTTCGCACCCTACCCCATCTCGGTGGGGTTATTGAACCGTTTCCGTACCTTCAACGAAAAAAAAGACCTGCTCGCCCGCCTCAAGACGGGTGAACTCGACCTGGTCGTGGGCACTCACCAATTGTTGGGAGGAGGAATCGATTTCAAAGACCTCGGGCTGCTGGTTATCGACGAGGAACAGCGCTTTGGAGTAGCCCAGAAAGAGAAAATAAAATTGCTCAAAACCAAGGTGGACGTGCTGACCTTGACTGCAACTCCCATCCCGCGCACCCTTTACATGGCACTCTCTGGCGTGCGCGAGATGAGTCTGATCACTACTCCACCACCGGGACGGCGGGCGATCAAAACGCACCTGGCCCCCTATGACCCTGAGCACGCACGCACAGCCCTCCTACAAGAACTAAATCGGGGCGGGCAGGTTTTTTATGTTCACAACCGCGTTGAGGACATTGCCGAGGTGGCCGAGCGCGTGCGGCAAATGGTACCCAGTGCTCGGATCGCGGTCGGTCACGGCCAGATGGATGAGGGTGAGCTCGAATCGACCATGCTTGCCTTCGCGGGTGGCGAGTACGACATACTTGTCTGCACAACGATCGTCGAGTCGGGGCTTGATATTCCCCGCGTCAACACGATCTTGATCGAGAACGCTCAGAACTTTGGCCTCTCGCAGCTCTACCAGTTGCGTGGCCGGGTCGGACGCTCGGGGGTGCAGGCGCACGCATGGCTTTTCTACAAACAAGAAGAGGCTCTCACCGAAGCGGCCCGCAAACGCCTGCGCGCCATTCAAGAATTCACTCAACTCGGTTCGGGCTACCAGCTTTCCATGCGTGACATGGAAATCCGCGGCGTGGGTAACTTGCTCGGTGCGGAGCAATCTGGGCAGATGAACGCAGTCGGCTTTGACCTTTACATGGAATTGCTCGATGAGGCGATCCAGGAGATTCGTGGCCGGACCCTACCTAAGGTTGAAGACACTCAAATCGACCTCGGTGTGACTGCTTTCATCCCTGCCGACTACATTCCTGACCTTGAGCAAAAGATGCGTGCTTATCGGCAGGTCGCTGTATCCGCCAACCGCACCGAACTTGCGCAGATTACTACTGAGTGGACAGAGCGCTTCGGACCATTGCCGTCTGCTGCCCAGCAGTTGCTCAGAGTGATGGACCTTAAGCAGGTGGCCCGTGTGCTGGGATTCTCACGCATCAAGCCCGAGGGAACCAACATTGCGCTTGAGACCACTATGGAAGCCCCGGCCTGGGAGCAACTCAGTCAATCCCTGCCAGCTGATGGCAAAGGCCGCTTCATCTACCAGCCCGGCCGGGTTATCGTCCGCGGACTCGGAGCGCTTGGCAGCGCACAGCAGATGGAAACGCTCATCCGGTGGCTTGACAAGATACAGGTACCCGAGCTGGAAGCTGTCTCTTGAGGAGTCGAATCAGGCGTAGTGGCTCTCAATCGCCCAGCGGGTCAGCTCGGTCCGGTTTGATAGTCCGGTCTTGATCAGCATGTTGCTGACGTGCGACTCGATAGTGCGCTGGCTGACACTGAGATCTTTGGCAATTTCTTTGTTGGACTGACCCCGTGCCACGTGTTGAAGAACTTTTGCCTCGGTCGGCGTCAGTGCCACATCAAAGTCGAGATGCATCGACTTTAACGGTTCACTAAATGTAGGAGAGCTATTGGCCATGCGGTCTGTGCGGCTGAGGAGGGCCTCGACGAGCGCGACAAGTTCCTCGGGCTCGAAGGGCTTGACCAGGTAGGCGTCTGCTCCGCCTTTGAGACCCTTAATGCGGTCAGTTACCTCACCCTTGGCCGAGAGAAAAATCACCGGTAGCCAGGAGAGGTGTGGGTTGGCACGCACCTCCTGCACAAAACGGTAGCCGTCCAGTTCGGGCATCATAATGTCGCAAACCAGCAGATCCGGGAGAGATTTTTCTAAATAAGTAAGAGCTTCACGTCCGTTGCGAGCCCGGCTGACGGCGTAACCCTGCCCCTCTAACAAGTCACCGGCCAGAAGGACGAAACTTGGATCGTCATCTATTAGAAGCAGGCTTTTCATTTGAGAGCTAGTGAGTATGGATTTCGTCATTTGTAAGCCACAACCGTGAATTCACTATACCCAGTTCAATTTGAGCTTTATCATGCTCGGTCTATATGAGAAATTCACTGCCTGAGCGGGCTCAGTCTACCGAAAGTCGCATCTAGTCTGTCTTCTTTGTACATCATCGTTACATATTTTAAGATAGTTAGTAAAGACACTGACCGAATTGGCAATCCTAGACCGCCTGGGTGATAATGTTTGCTTGCGTCTAGGCACAGTAGCTCAGTGGTAGAGCAAGCGGTTCATACCCGCTCGGCCGCTGGTTCAAATCCAGCCTGTGCCACCAGATTCATCAGCATCAAGGGTTGAGTTAAGCGCGCAAATCGGTCTATACCGGTGGCTCTGTGCAACTGTGAACAGACGACCTGACTCCCCTGTGCATCGCAAGTTCTTGAGCGATGTCCGCACCCGCCACCTGCTGCCTGACAGGGCTCGAGTCCTGGTAGCAGTCTCAGGCGGGCAGGATTCACTTTGTCTGCTCAAGCTTCTGATCGACAATGCCTTTACCCGGGGCTGGGACATCCGGGTTGGTCATCTCGACCACCGATGGCGCTCCAATTCAATCTATGATGCTCAAACGGTCGCGGTTCTGTGCGCAACCTGGAAATTGCCTTTTCATCTGGCTGTTGCGAAAGTCCGTCTCATTAGTGAAGACGCGGCGCGGCAATGGCGCTACGAGTGGCTTGGCGAACTGGCCCTCTCCCTGGGAGTCTCGCACGTAGTCACGGGCCACACAGCGAGCGATCGGGCCGAGACACTGCTTTTTAACCTCCTGCGCGGTAGCGGCAGCGATGGGCTTGCCAGTCTCGACTGGAAGCGACCCCTGCTCGAAGACGTGCAGCTAGTACGTCCCCTGCTGGGATTCACCCGCAATCAAACGGCGGAGTTTTGTAGAGTCTGGCAATTACCAATCTGCACGGACGTAAGTAACCTCGACATAGCTTATCGCCGCAATCGTATCCGGCTCGAGTTGCTACCGTACCTGGAGCGCCACTTCAATCCCCGGGTCGAGCAGACCCTTGCTCGCACAGCCCAGGTACTTTCAGCCGAAATCAGTTATCTCGAAGCCGAGACGGAGCGGCTCGCGGCTCAAGTCGTTCGTGGGGAACGGCTTGAGCGGCACGTGCTTGCCCGGGCTCCGCTCGCTCTCCAACGTCGGGTCGTTCGTACCTGGCTTGGTGGGTTGTTGGATAGGCACCCGGGCTTTGAGCAGGTTGAGCAGGCCGTCGCCTGCCTTACGGCTCCAAACCGCACACGCACAGCACCCCTGGCCGGTGGCTACTTGCTCGAAGTGCGTTTTGAGTGGCTGGTGCTTTGCTCAAATGCACCTCCACTTACAGACTGACC
>JACMIX010000318.1 GCA_014380935.1 Gloeobacterales cyanobacterium ES-bin-141
GAAATCATCGTCACAATCGAGCGCAACGCCAAAGCCCAGTCCCAACTGGTGGACGACTTACTCGATGTGTCGCGCATCATCACCGGTAAACTGCGGCTGGAGTTTCAGCCGGTGCGACTTCAGGAAGTGGTCCAGACCGCCCTTGAAACCGTCAAGCCTTCCGCCCAGGTCAAACATATCCGCCTGGTCACCGAACTTGACCCATCCGTCGGCCCGGTCTCAGGCGACTCGACCCGCCTCCAGCAGGTGCTCTGGAACTTGCTTTCCAACGCGGTCAAGTTCACTCCCAAAAACGGCGAAGTACACGTCCGCCTTGAACGGGTTAATTCCCATATCGAACTGACCGTCGAAGACACCGGCATGGGCATCCCGGCGGAGTTTTTACCCCACGTCTTTGAGCGCTTTCACCAGGGCGACGGTACCACTACCCGCAAGTACGGCGGCCTCGGTCTCGGCCTTGCCATCGTGCGACACCTTGTCGAACTGCACGGTAGTACCGTCAGCGTCGCCAGTCGCGGTGAAAATCGGGGCTCGACTTTTACGATCAAGATGCCCTTACCGGTGCTGCAGGTCCGCGAAAGCTCCAGCCTGGTGCCGCTGCACGCTCAGGTAAGCGGATCTGTTGAACATCTGCCCAGACTCGAAGGCGTGCGCGTCCTGATTGTCGATGACGAGATGGATGCCCGCCGCTTGCTGCGCCTGCTACTTGAAGGTTGCGGTGCCGAAGTTCGCGCTGCTGCCTCGGCCGCTGAGGCCCTGCAGGCCATTGAACAGGCTGCCCCCGATGTCCTGGTCTCAGATATCGGCATGCCCGATGCAGATGGCTACGAGTTAGTACAGTGGGCGCGGGGCCGTGGCCTCACCGTCCCAGCCGTAGCCCTTACCGCCTATGCCCGCAGCGAAGACCGCGTGCGCGCTCTCACCGCCGGCTTCAACACCCATGTCCCCAAGCCAGTCGAAATCACCGAACTGGTGACGGTTATTCGGCGCCTGCTCGATCGGGGCTAGAAATCCGGACGCACCAGGCCGACCCGACCTGCTCAGGTATGCTCACCGTCGAGGGCTGTGCCGGTCAGGCAGGCATTTTGCAAAAGCGCGCCGCGCGTATCGGCACCACTCAAGTTGGCACAGAGCAGGTTGGCACTGGTCAGGTCGGTGCCCTTCAAGTTGGTACCGCTCAGGTTTGCTTCTTCCAGGTTGGCACCGCTCAAATTGGCACCACCGAGGTCGGCGTAGCTGAGATCTGCACCTTCTAAGTTGGCACCGCTCAGACTCGCGCCGCGCAAGTTAGTACCACGCAGGTCTGAGCCGATCAAGTTGAGGCTCATCAAGTTAGCCCCCTCAAGACTCGCCCCACTCAGGCTCGCCTGTTGCAGGTTGGCTCCCATCAGGTTGGCCCCGCGCAGGTTGGCTCCCCGGAAGTCTGCCTCACTGAGGTTTGCCCCCATCAAGTTGGCCCCCCACAGGTCGCAGTGCAGCACAGCCCCGGTCAGGTTGGCCCCCGAGAGATTGGCCCCCGCCAGGTTGGTCGCCTCAAACGAGGCCCCAGCCAGGTCAAGACCTTCGAGGCTCGCTCCGCGTAGATCCTGTACGAGACCCTTCATAATCTGCTCCAGGTCGATTGGCTTGTTCATGGGGCGATCGGCTCGGGCAGATCGATCCCGGTCGAATGCAGCAACCACTGGCTATTGGAAAGTTGCGGCCGGACCGGGTCAAGCAGGATGCCCGCCTGCATCAGGCGTACCAGGTTGCTGAGCGGCTCGATAAGTGCCGGGTCCCAGCGAGTCCCCGCCTCGGCCGTACAAAAAGCAAGGGCTTCCTCGGGTGTGGAGGCAGGCCGTTCGCCGCGGGCGACCATCCATTCTTGAAAATAGGCGGCAAGCCCCAGGATGCGCGACTCAAGCGGAATCGCTTCACCGGCAAGCCCCTCGGGTTGACCTTTGCCGTTCCACCACTCGTTCTGGTGCTCAATGATGCGCGCAATCGTGCGTAGTTCGCTCATCGATCTCAGCAACTGGGCACCAAACTGGGCTCCCTGGGCAAGGGCCATGTGGGTACGGGGGTCGTCCGGATTCACAAGCGTGGCAGGAATCTCGGTAAGCCCGACGCGGTGCAGCATTCCGGCAAGCCGCAACCGGCGCAATCGCCCAAAGGGCAGATTCATCAGCTGCGCTATCGTCTCGACCAGGCTGCTCACCAGAACCGAAGCCTCCGGGTTCGCCGGGTCATCGGCATCGATGCGCTGGGCCATTCGCAAGAAAGCCTGGAGGCGATTGGCCGTCAGGTTGGTACCGAGTTTGTCGGGTGAATTGTCCCAGGCGTGAGGCGGAGTCGGACGGCTGAGTGACACCAGTTGCTGC
>JACMIX010000319.1 GCA_014380935.1 Gloeobacterales cyanobacterium ES-bin-141
AACAGGGCAGACACCAGCCCGAAAAAGAAAGAAGCGCCTGTGTGAATTAACAAGCTACTACGGCTGACCCGGTCTCCAATCGCCGGTATTAAAAAACCACATAGCAAGATCACAATCAGACTGGTGAACAGGGCGAGTAGCGCTCGGACCAGAATGGCCTCGATAGGCAACACGAGCAGCAGAAAAATCGACACCAGGGGCATAACCAGGGTCAGCAAGGGAGCCGGGAGCGGTGGAATGGAACGCATCGGATTATGCCTTCAGATTGTTCTTAACAGAACAAAAAGCCCCGGTCTGGGGCTTCTAAGCAAGATGATACCGCTAATTGCCAACACCGACATTGGCACCTGGCTTGCCGGTGAACAACTTCACACTCAAAACCTTGCCACCTGCCTTCATGATCCGTTGCTGTTCGGCAAACCAGTTCTCGTAAGGCACCAGCTTGGTGAAGTACGTGTTTTGCAATTCGCGGCCTACGCGGACCCGCTTCATACTGGGAATGCAAGCGGTCACTTTGAATAATCGACTCATGGGTGGTTTCTCCGTGCTGTGGCTCGACTCCTTGCGGAGCCGTTGGTGATCTATGTGCCGCCCATCATTTCGACTTTCAGTATGCGGCCACCCTGACGACCGATGCGGGTCATCTCCGGTGTCCACTGGTCGTAGGTGATGCGCTTGGTAAAGTAGCAGTTTTGAATCACACGGGATTTATCTACTTCACCGGAGCGCGGCACAAAGGCTGTAATTCGAACCGTGCGCATGGCCTTGTCTCCTGGAATTGAGTATCCGGGGGCAGTCTGGATCAGGCTGCCCCCGAGTGGATTTAGCTCAAGCCGGAGCACAGGTAGTCGAAGTACACACCAGCTTCACGGGAAGCATCAGCACCCACGAGACCGCCGACAACTTCCTTCATGGCCTGGATACCGCCAACCGTGGCAGCAATCGGCACGCCCAGGGAGTTGTAGGTTTCTTTGAGGCCATTGAGTACGCGCTCGTCAAGGATTGACGGGTCACCGGCCAGCATCGCGTACGTGGCGTAACGCAGATAGTAGTCCATGTCGCGAATGCAGGCAGCATAGCGGCGGGTGGTGTACATGTTGCCGCCGGGACGGGTCAGATCACTGTAGAGCAGGGCCTTGGCAGCGGCATCCTTGATGATCGTGGTCGCGTTGGAGCTGATAACGGCAGCTGCGCGCACACGGGTCGCACCGGTCGAGAAGTAAGCCTTGAGCTTGTCGAGAGCGGCACTGTCCAGGTACTTGCCCTGCACATCGTAGTTGTTAATGACTGAAGTGATAGCGTCTTGCATGACTTTGGAAACTCCTGAATGGTTCTCGCAAAAAAGAGACTATTGAACGGTGAGTGCAGTGGAATTACTGCATTGCACCGACGACGTAGTCGAAGTAGTAACCAGCTTCAGCGGCATCATCGCCGGAGAGCAGGCCCATGGCAACACCTTTCATCGCGCGGACACCCTCGGCAACAGCGGGGATGGGCGTCTGAAGAGCGTTGTACATTTCCTTGACACCGATGATTCCAATCTCTTCGATGGGACCCACGTCGCCGGAAACGATTCCATAGGTGACCAGGCGCAGATAGTAGTCCAGGTCGCGCAGGCACAAGGCGGTCATCTTCTCACCGTAGGCGTTGCCGCCGGGGCTGACGATGTCAGGGCGCTTTTGGAACAGCTGGTCGCCCGCCTGCTTGATGATCCGCTCGCGTGATTCGGTAAGGGTCTGGGCGATCCGCAGACGACGCTCGCCGGATGTGACGAAGGACTTGATACGGTCCAGTTCACCAGGACTCAGATAGCGAGCCTCGGCATCGGCGTTGACGATCGCTTTGGTAAGAACGCTCATTAATGTTTTCCTCCCTTTGCTTGTCTGATTAGAACGACTGGGTTGTGGTTGGGAAGTGTGCTTCCCCCCCCTCCACCAGTTCCCAGGGGCTAGTGGTCGGGGTCTCTGCAAGGCCTGCTCGCGGGTTCTTGGTCTGGCAGCAGGCTTCTTACAGAAAATTTGTCGCGACTGTCTTATCGGGTCATCAATGCACCATAGATACCCTTGCGGTCGGCGTAAAACGTTTGGGATGCCTGGGCACGTGTGCCCCGGTAGGCATTGGACGGCTGGTCGGTCACCGTCACATAGCGCTCGGACTGCAACGTGGCGTAGGGCACGGTGCTTTCCCCAAAAAAGCGGATGTACTCATCGCTGTTGACCAGGGTGTCGATATGAGCGCGCGAACCCCGCTGAGCGAGGATGTCGTGGTGGTAAGCAACTTCGGCGGCAGATGAAGGTGCCCGGCCCAAGAAGTGCTTGAGATTGAACTCGACAACTTTGCTGTTGGGATAGGGCGAATAGTAGAGTTTGCGGTACAACTCGGACCGCCCTACCAGACGCACGAACTGACGGACCGTGATCTCGTCGTTGTTGAGCTGCGACTCCCAGGCAGAGAACTCCTTGAGATCCCAGGATGGCACACGTTCGAGCAACTGGCGATAAACCGCCTGCACGAGTATGGGTGTCGTGATCCCCGCATCCCCCTTGCTGTAGATCTTGATCGGTCTGGTCTGCGGATTGGTCGTGCGCAGGAAGGACAGGCTCTCA